>NZ_JBHYVB010000210.1:3859-19515 GCF_042750115.1 Streptomyces sp. NPDC059455 | reverse complement strand
CAGGGCGGTGAGGGCGTGCGCGCCTGCGTTGGTGGGGTGTCGCCATCGGCGTGTTGGGGTAACGGACGACTGGGCGGACGCCCGCGCACATCCGGGGTGTCCGGCCGGGGCGCCGACCGCGCCGCCCGCGACGCGGTGGTCGAGCAGCCAGCCAGTGAGCACGTCGGCGCGTTGGCGTAACGGAGGACTGGGCGGATGCCCGCGCACAGCGGGGGTGTCCGGCAGCGGGGTCTGGGGCGGAGCCCCAGTTGTGGGAAGGGGCGGGGAGGGGAACAGCCCGCCGCAGGCGTCAAGGCCCGCCGGACACTCCTGAGCGGCCTCGCTGAAGTCCGGTGCGGTTCGGTTGCGCCCCGAAGGGGCGCGGGGCCGTGTCGATGTGCGGCTCCGCCGCGGCTGTGTCGACATGCGGCTCCGCCGCGTGGGCGACCAGCCACGACGCGGCCGCGGATGAACGACCGCACCTCGCGCCACTTCCCGCGGAGCGCTCAGAGCAGCAGCGGCTCCAGATGCGGCACCTCGAACCCCTCGTCGTCGAAGGGGTACAGCGGCCGTACGAGGCGCCGGTGGCCCAGGCGCGCCAGGTCCTGGTCGACCCCGCCGGGGGTGAGCGCGAGCCGCCAGTCCGCCGCCAGGGCGTACAGCTCGGGCTCCAGGTAGCCGATCTTGACGACGACGAGGTCATAGCCGCGCGGGTCCAGCTCGCCGAAGTCGGCCAGGGTGTGGAACGGCTTGCGGCGGCTGACCAGGATCGCCGTGACGCCCCCGCACCGCACCGCCGCGAGATCCCCGCCGACCGGGTCGTCCCGGCGCAGGGCGACCACCTCGCCGGTCAGCTCGCAGGGCGCGGCGTGGTCCGCCGTCCCCCGGCTGATCCCGCCGCCGACGGACAGCCGGACCGTCGCGCCCGGCCCGGCGGCGAAGCACTCCGCGACCGCCGCCGGATCGGTGATCCCGGGGTGCAGGGCGGTGGCGCGGCCGGCGGCCAGGTCCTCGTTGGCCAGCAGCCGCCCGAGCATATAGGCGAGGTCCCCGGCGCCCCCGGCGGTGGGATTGTCGCCGGAGTCGCTGATCAGGAAGGGGCGGGCGGAGGAGGCGACGGCCTCGGCGACGCACTCGTCGGCGCCTCCGGTGGGGCCGACGAAGGCGAAGTCGCGGCGCATCTCCCAGTAGTCGCGGGCCAGGGAGCGGGTCTGTTCGACGGCGAGCACGGGGTCGTCGCCGGTCACCACCACGGCCGCCCGGCAGCGCGGCTCGTCGGCCCAGGCGTAGCCCACCCAGATCGCCGCGTCCACGACACCGTCCATCGCCTCCACGGCGGCCAGCCGCCCGTACAGCGACTTGGCGGGCTCCAGGCGGGTGCTGGTGCGCTCCCCGGGCAGCAGTACCGGGATCTGCACCCAGGCCAGATGCGGGCGACCCCTGCCGGAGGCCAGGCGCTCCACCAGCTTGCGGGCGGCGCGCTCGCGGGTCTCCCAGGCGTCCTCGTGCGGGGCGAGCCGGTGGGCGGTGATCAGATCGAGCCGGCCGGCGAAGCGGCGGGAGACATTGCCGTGGAGGTCCATGGCGGCGGAGATCAGCGCGTCGGGCCCGATCGCCTCCCGTACGGCCTCGGTCAGGTCGCCCTCGGCGTCCTCCAGGCCCACCACGCTCATAGCGCCGTGGATGTCGTAGACCAGCCCGTCGAGCGGACCGGCCCGCCGCAGCCGTTCGATCAGCTCGCCCTTGATCCGGTCGTAGGTCCCGCGCTCGACGGGACCGCCGGGGAGCGAGACGGCGTGGAGCAGGGGCACCCACTCGGCGCGCCCGGCCAGCTCGCCGTCCGGCCGGGTCCAGGCGTAGCGGTCCAGCAGCTCGGCGCCGCGGGTGATACGGAAGTCGTCGTAGGCCGCGCGGTGCGGGCTGAAGGTGCTGGACTCGATGTGCATACCGCCGATGCCGATACGCGGGCGGCGGCCTCCGGACGCGGCAGGATTCATGCTCTCCGACTTCCCCGTCCCACATGTGGTGAAGCCCACAAAGGGGACAAAGGATCTTTTCTGCCTGGCAGAGTGCCAGGTCACAACCACATCACGCCGCCCCCCGGCGCACGACCCGGAAAGCAGCCATGGCCGCACTCGCCCGCTGGTGTCTCAGGCGCCGCGCCATCGTCATCGTGCTGTGGCTGGCCGCCTTCGCCGGGGTCGCCGCGGCGGCGGCCGTGACGGGTTCGGCGTACTCCAACGACTACGACATCCCGGGCACCGACTCCTCCAAGGTCTCCGCCCTGATGGAGCGGCGGCTGCCGGACCGGGCGGGGGACAGCGACACCGTCGTCTGGCACACCGCGGACGGCGCGGGCACCGTACGCGCCCCTGGGGTCGAGCGGCGGATGACGGCGGCGCTGCGGCAGGTGGCGGACCTGCCCGGCGTCGCCTCCGTGACCGGTCCGTCCGGCGCCGTCTCCGCCTCCGGTCCGTACGGTGCCGTCTCCGCGACCGGTCCGTCCGGCGCCGGTGACACCGGCCGGTTGGGCGGATCCGGCGGGCTCGGCGAAGCCGGGGACAACAGCCGGATCAGCGCCGACGGGCACACCGCCTACGCCACCATCGTCTTCCGTAAACCCGCCGCCGACCTGGGCGAGGCGGAGGTGCGCCGGGTGCTCGACACGGTGCGCTCCGCCGCCTCCGGGGCCAAGGGCCTTCAGGTCGAGATGGGCGGAGCGGGCGCCGGGCTCACCGAGCGGACCGGGCCCGCCCATCTGAGCGAGGCCATCGGGGTCGCCGTGGCCGCCGTGGTGCTCTTCCTCGCCTTCGGCTCGCTCGCGGCGACGCTGCTGCCGATCGCCACCGCGCTCATCGGCGTCGGCACCGCGTACGCGGCCATCGGGCTGCTCGGCCACGCCATGACGATCGCCGACTTCGCGCCCATGCTCGGCATGCTGATCGGCCTCGGCGTGGGGATCGACTACGCGCTGTTCATCGTCACCCGGCACCGTAAGGGGCTGCGGCGGGGGCTGTCGGTCGAACAGGCCGCCCAGCGCGCGGTGGCCACCTCGGGGCGCGCGGTGGTCTTCGCGGGCGCGACCGTCTGTCTCGCGCTCCTCGGCATGCTCGTCCTGCGGCTGTCCTTCCTCAACGGGGTGGCGGTCGCGGCGGCGCTCACCGTCGCCCTTACGGTCGTCGCCTCGCTCACCCTGCTGCCCGCGCTGCTCGGCCTGATCGGCATGCGGGCCCTGAGCCGGAAGGAGCGCAGACGGCTGGCCGAGCGGGGGCCGGAGGCCGCGGCGTCCCAGGGCCTGTGCGCCCGCTGGGCGCTCTACGTCGAGCGCCGCCCCAAACTGCTGGGAGCGGTCGCGGCCGCCCTCATCGCGGTGCTCGCCCTCCCCACCTTCTCGCTCCACCTGGGCACCTCGGACCAGGGCAACGGCTCCTCGGCCTCGACCACGCGACGGGCCTACGACCTGCTGGCCGACGGGTTCGGACCAGGTTTCAACGGCCCGTTGACGCTGATAGGCAGCATGGACGGGGCCGACGACCGTATGGCCTTCACCCAACTGCCCGAGACCCTGCGCACCATCCACGGGGTGGCCTCGGTGAGCGCCGCGGACCTGGGCGGAGGCGGCGACACCGGTGTCATCACGGTCGTCCCCACGACGGCACCGCAGTCCCGGGACACCTCCGATCTCGTCGGACGGCTGCGCGCCGAGGTGCTTCCCCGGGCCGAGGAGGGCAGCTCGCTGCGGGTCTACGTGGGCGGGCTGACCGCGGGCTACGACGACTTCGCCGCGATGATCGTGAGCAAGCTGCCGCTGTTCGTGGGGGTGGTGGTGGCGCTGGGATGTGTGCTGTTGCTGCTCGCGTTCCGCAGCATCGGCATCCCGATCAAGGCGGCGGTCATGAACGTGGCCGCCGTCGCGTCGTCCTTCGGCGTGGTGGTCGCGATCTTCCAATGGGGCTGGGGGAGCGAACTGCTGGGGCTGGGCAGGGCGGGCCCGATCGAGCCCTTCCTACCGGTGATCATGGTCTCGGTGCTCTTCGGGCTCTCCATGGACTACCAGGTCTTCCTGGTCAGCCGGATGTACGAGGAGTGGCGGCGCACCCGCGACAACCGCACCGCGGTCCGGGTGGGGCTTGCCGAGACCAGCCGGGTCATCAACTCCGCGGCCATCATCATGATCGCGGTCTTCTCGGCATTCGTGCTCAGCGGCGACCGGATCATCGCGATGTTCGGCATCGGACTGGCGGCCGCTGTCGCCCTGGACGCCTTCGTTCTCCGTACGCTCCTGGTGCCCGCGCTGATGCATCTGCTCGGGGGCGCCAACTGGTGGCTGCCGGGCTGGCTGGAGCGGCTGCTGCCGAGGATCAGCATCGAGGCGGAGGGCGACGGCGAGGGGAGCGCCCAGGGCGATGGCGGGAGTCCGGCGTCCGGACCGGTGGCGGCGCCCGTGCCACTGCCGGGTCAGCCCGCGGTGGTCGCGGAGGGCGCGGAGGGCGCGGCGCGGGCCGGTACGGCACGGTCGCCGGTGCCCTAAGGACCCTCCTCGGGCTTTCTCAGCCATGTGGGCGGGGCGCCTAAGGCCCTGGCCCGAGCGAAGATCGGGCAGTCTCCCGATGTGCCGGGCCTCCTGGCCGACGAAAGTGGACGCGTTCCACGAAACCACTCGTCACCAGGGAGAACGCCATGCTGCACCATGAGTTGCACCGGATCCGCGAGGCCGAGCTGCTGCGGGAGGCCGCCACCCACCGGCTGGCCCGGGAGGCGGCGGAGGGGCCCGGCGGCCGGTCGGCCGGGCGGGAGAGGGGAGGGCGGCTGAGGCCGGTCCGGCGGTGGCGCGGCGACCGCTCACCACGGTCGTACCGCACGGCGGCCTGACGGCGGCCGGGCCGTGCCGCTCGCCATGGGGACTGGGGCGGGAGCCGGAACGGGGAGCGTCAAAGCTGTGGCCGCCGGAGCGGTGGAATCCGGGGCGGCGGGGGCCGGAAAAGCCGGTGCCGCGGTGTCGGTGCCCTGTGCGATGCTCGACGACGTGCAGACCACGTCCGTCAGCCCGGTGTTCATCGGCCGCGCCCAGGAGTTGGCGACCCTCGAGGACGCGCTCGCCCGCGCCACCGCGGGCGAGCCGCAGGTGCTGCTGGTGGGGGGAGAGGCGGGGGTAGGCAAGACCCGCCTCATCGACGAGTTCCTGGCCTCGGCCGTGGCCGCGGGGGCGGTCGCGGCGGTCGGCGGCTGTGTGGAAATCGGCGCCGACGGGCTGCCGTTCGCGCCCGTGTCCACCGTGCTGCGCTCGCTGCGCCGCAAGCTGGGCGCCGAGCTGGACGGGGCCGCCGCCGGGCAGGAGGGCGAACTGGCCCGGCTGCTGCCCGAGCTGGGCGAAACCTCGCGCGCGTCCCACGACGGGGACGGCCGGGCCCGGCTGTTCGAGCTCACCGTCCGGCTGCTGGAGCGGCTGGCCGCCGAGCGCACCCTTGTCGTCGCCATCGAGGATCTGCACTGGGCCGACCGCTCCACCCGCGAGCTGCTCGGCTATCTCTTCCGCTCGCTGCTCAGCGCCCGGCTGCTGGTCGTGGCCACCTACCGCTCCGACGACATCCACCGCCGCCATCCCCTGCGCCCGTTCCTCGCCGAGGTGGACCGGATGCGTGAGGTGCGGCGGATCGAGCTGTCCCGCTTCACCCGCGGTGAGGTGCACGCCCAGCTGACCGGGATCAACGGGGCCGAGCCGGAGCGCGACCTGGTCGACCGGATCTTCAAGCGCAGCGACGGCAACGCCTTCTTCGTGGAGGAGATCGCCCGCTCCCTCAACGAGGGCTGCGCCACCGGGCTCAGCGAATCGCTGCGCGATCTGCTGCTGGTGCGGGTCGAGGCGCTGCCCGAGGAAGCCCAGGGGGTGGTGCGGATCCTCGCCGAGGGCGGCTCCTCGGTGGAGTACGAACTGCTGCGCGCCGTCGCCCGGCTGGGCGAGGACGAGCTGATCGACGCGCTGCGGGCCGCCGTAGGGGCGAACATCCTGCGCCCCACGGCCGACGACAGCGGCTACCGCTTCCGGCATTCGCTGGTGCGCGAGGCGGTGCGTGACGATCTGCTGCCCGGGGAGCGCTCCCGGCTCAACCGGCGCTTCGCGGAGGCCCTGGAGGCCGAGCCCGCGCTGGTCCGGGCCGATGAGCGGGCCGCCCGGCTGGCCAGCTACTGGTACCACGCCCACGACCCCGCCAAGGCCCTGCCCGCCGTGCTCCAGGCGTCCGTCGCGGCACGGCGGCGGTACGCCCACGCGGAGCAGCTGCGGCTGCTGGAGCGGGCCATGGAGCTGTGGGAGGACGCCCCCAAGGAGATACGGCGGGCGCAGCGGCCCATGGACTACGCGGAGGCGTACCCCGCCTGCGGCTGTGAGGACCAGCCGCTGCACCATCTCGATCTGCTCGCCGAGGTGGTGGTGGCCGCGCACATGTCCGGGCAGCGGGAGCGGGCGCTGGCCGTCAGCAAGCGGGCGCTGCGGACGCTGGACCGCGGCGGTGACGACCCGCTGCGGGCCGCCTGGTTCTGGACCCAGCAGGGCAAACTGATGGAGGGCCTGGCCCGCGGTGACGGTTGGGAGGAGCTGAGCCGGGCCCAGGAGCTGGTGCGCGGGCTGCCGCCGTCCCCCGTGCACGCCGAGGTCATGGCGCAGGTGGCGGGCTGGACGATGACCCACCGGCCAGGTGCCGAGGGCCTGGCCGCCGCCGAACGGGCGGTGGAGCTGGCCCGGCTGGTCGGCGCCGAGAGCACGGAGCTGAACGCCCGCCTGACGCTGGGCTACTTCACCGGTGACTCCGGCGACATCGAGCGCGGTCTGGCCGAGATGCGCGAGGTCTGCGAGCGGGCCCTGGACCTCGGCGACATCAGCGTCCTGGGGCGCTGCTATGTCAATCTCGCCTCGGCGCTGGAGGGAGTCGGCCGGTCGGCCGAGGCGGTGCAGACCGCCGAGGAGGGCGCCCGGATCCTGGACCGGGTCGGCCTGGTGGACTCCCGGGCCTGGGTCTACGGGAATCTGGCCGAGTCGCTGTTCTCCCTGGGTCGCTGGGACGAGGCGGAGGCGGCGGCCCTGAAAACCCGGCGGCTCGCCCTCGGCACCAAGCCGCGCGGCACCGCCGCCAACCGGCTCGCCCAGCTGGCGCTGGCGCGCGGGGAGTGGGACACGGCGGAGCGCGAGCTGGCCGCGGCCCGGGAGCACTACGGGGCCCGCAACACCGAACCGCAGTACACCCTCCAGATCGCGGGGCACGCCATCGAACTCGCGGCGGCCCGTGGCCGGATCCTGGAGGTCCGGGCCCTGCTGGACCAGGCCGTGGAGGCCGGTTTCCCGCCCGGGATGCAGCGCTATGCCTGGCGGTTGCTGTACACGGCCGCCGCGGCCGAGTCGGCCGCGCGCGGGCTGCCCACGGCCGAGCCGGGCCGGGGCGAGGCGGTGGCCCGCCTCCGGGTGGCGGTGAAGCGGGTGTCGCAGCCCGTGCCGGTGTGGCGGGCCTACGCGGCGATGGTCCAGGCCGAACTGGCGCGCGCCGAGGGCCGGGCCCGGCCGGACCTCTGGGCCGAGGCCACGGCCGCCTTCGTCGCGCTGGACCGCCCCCATCCGCTGGCCCGCGCCCGCCACCGCTGGGCGGAAGCGCTGCTCACCGTGGGTCAGGGCGCCTCCGGGCAGGGTGCCTTGGGTCAGGGCGCCTCCGGGCAGGGTGCCTTGGGCCAGGGCGCCTCCGGGCAGAGCGCCCCGGGCCAGCGCGCCCACGGTCAGGGCGCCTCCGGCCAAGGTGCCCACGGCCAGGGCGCCCCGGTCCGGGCCGATCGCGACCACGCCGCCGAACTGCTCGCCCAGGCACATGCCGTGGCCGACCGGCTGGGCGCCCGTCCGCTGCGCGAGGAGATCGAGTTGCTGGCCCGGCGCGCCCGGCTGCCCCTGGCGTCCGCCGCGACCCGCGCCGCGCTCGACGCGTCCCCGGGCCGCACCCCCGCGCTGCCCCCGGCGCCGGGCTCCTCGGCCCCGGCCGCCGAGCCCACAGAACCCGTCGATCCGGCCGAGGAGCTGGGGCTGACGCCACGGGAGCGGGATGTGCTGCGGTTGGTCGCCGACGGGCGCAGCAATCGCCAGATCGCCGAGGAACTCTTCATCTCACCCAAGACGGCCAGCGTCCATGTCTCCAACATCCTGGCCAAGCTGGGCGTCTCGGGCCGGGCCGAGGCAGCCGCCGTGGCCCACCGACTGCGGCTGGTGGACGGCTTGGCCGATGGCGCGGCGGCGGCCCGCTGACGGTGTGCGCGGTGCGCACCGGCAGCAGACCGGGGCGTGGCAGGACGCCAGGGCTGGCAGGACGCGCGATACGCCGACCACCCGCCGCGTCAGTCCCCTCCCGAGCCAGTCCCCTTCCGGGTCAGTCCCCTTCGCGGGGCCGGATCACCACTCGCCCGGAGTCAAGGTCTATAGGGCCCTTCCCCGGGTCGCTGCTGCGCGTCTCGTCGAGCGTGAATTCCAGCCGGTTGCGCTCTTCCTCGGTGTGCTTGCGGCCGGGCGCGAACAGTTCCTCGATGAGGTTGAACATGACGACCCCCGTAGGCGTGCGACTGCTGCCAGTGTAGGCAGACCCGTCACAGAACGGGCACTCCACACCATGTCGGCCGAACTCAACACCACGACCAGCCGATTCGCCCTCCCCTCAATCTCCCCTCAGCGGATCTCCCCTCGGCGGACCTCCCTTCAGCGGACCTCCAGCCGCAGGATCCGGTCGTCCTCCCGACCCGGCTTACCACGCCCATCCGTATTGCTCGTGGTCAGCCACAGCCCCCCGTCGTCCGCCGCCACCACGCTGCGCAGCCGTCCGTACTTCCCGTCCAGGAACGACTGTGGCTTCGCCACCGCCTTGTCGCCCTTCAGCGGAATGCGCCACAGCCGCTCACCGCGCAGCCCCGCCATCCAGATCGAGCCCTTGGCGAAGGCGATTCCGCTCGGCGAGGCGTCCTTGGGCTTCCACTGCTCGAGCGGATCGGCGAAGCCCTTCTTCCCGGCCTTGCCCTCGGCCTCCGGCCAGCCGTAGTTCTTGCCCGGCTCGATCAGATTGAGCTCGTCCCAGGTGTCCTGGCCGAACTCGGAGGCCCACAGCCGCTTGTCCGCATCCCAGGCCAGGCCCTGCACATTGCGGTGACCCGGGGAGTAGACGACCGACTGGGCGTCCGGATTGCGGGGCGCGGGCTCGCCGTCCGGGGTCATCCGCAGGATCTTGCCGCCGAAGGAGTCCATGTCCTGGGCGAGCCCGCGGTCACCGCTCTCGCCCGTGCCCGCGTAGAGCATCTTGTCCGGGCCGAAGGCGATGCGGCCCCCGTTGTGGATCGCGCCCTTGGGGATGCCCTTGAAGATCGTGTCCGGGGCGCCGAGCTGATCGCCTGCCGGGCGCTTGTCGTCGTACACCATCCGGACGATGCGGTTGTCCGAATCGGTGGTGAAGTACGCGTAGACCATATGGTCCGCGCCGAAGTCGGAGGAGACCGCCAGCCCCAGCAGCCCGCCCTCACCGGCGGCGGAGACGCCCGGGACGGACCCCAGCTCGGTCTTCTTCCCCGAGTCCGCCGAGACCTTGAAGATCTTCCCGGTGTCCCGCGAGGAGACCAGCAGATCCCCGCCGGGGAGCGGCGCGAGCCCCCAGGGGGAGTCCAGCTTCGTGGTGAGCGTGCGCTCCACCTTCACCGAGCCCTTCGCGGGCGCCGCGGACTCCGTCGGCGAGGGCGCGCCCGGGGAGGAGCCCCCGTCGCCCGGCTTCGTGGGCGCGGACGACCGGCTGCCCGGTCTGGTGATGCTGTCGCCATCGGACGAGCAGCCCGCCATGAGCACCACGGCGGCAGCGGCGGCGAGAACGGAGGTGACGCGAGGACGTCGCACGGTCGGGTTCCTCTCCATGGGCACGTGTGCCGCGGCACGGCACTGATTCTTATACACCGCGGACCCGCGCCGGGTTCCCATCCCCGAATCGGGCCCGGACCAGGGCCGAACGCACACCGGCGGCCCGCGCCGGGCGGCCGGTGTGCGACGCGCTCAGTCCCACGACCCCCGCGCCGGCGGCAGCTCCGCGATCTCCGCGAGGTCCTCGGGCGAGAGCGGCAGACCGGCCGCCGCGCAGTTCTCCGCCGCCCACCGCTCCCGCTTCGTCCCCGGCACCGGCACCACATGCGGTCCCTGCGCGAGCAGCCAGGCCAGGGCCACCTGCGCCGGGGTCACTCCGTCCCCGTGCCGCTGGGCGACCCGTCGCAGACCGGCCACGATCGGCTGGTTCGCGGCCATCATCTCCGCCGTGAACCGCGGATGCCGGGCCCGCATGTCGTCCGGCTCGAAGCCCTGCCCCGGGGTGAGCGTTCCGCTCAGGAAGCCGTTGCCCAGCGGCATCGCCGCCAGGAAGCCCACTCCGCGCGAGGCGCACCACGGCACCAGCGCCTCCAGTGCGTCGGGCGACCACACCGACAGCTCCGCCTGCACACAGCTGACCGGAAAGACCTGCTGGACCCGCTCCAGTTGGCGCACCGTGGCGTCGTGCATCCCGGCGCCCGCCCTCCGCTGTGCCCGCGCGCCCACGGCGCACAGCCCGAGTGCCCGCACCTTCCCGGCCGCGACCAGCTCCGCCATCGCGCCCCAGGTCTCCTCTATGGGGACCTCCGGGTCGGCCCGGTGCAGCTGGTAGAGGTCGATCACATCGGTCTGGAGCCGGCGCAGCGAGGCGTCGCAGGCCCGCTTCACATAGCCGGGCCGCCCGTTGGCCACGATGTGCTGGTCGCCCACCAGCAGTCCGCATTTGGTGGACACGAAGGCGTCCGCCCGCCGCTCCTTGAGCACCCGCCCCACCAGCAGTTCATTGGTGAAGGGGCCGTACATGTCGGCGGTGTCCAGCAGGCTCGCCCCCGAGTCGAGCGCGGTGTGCACGGCGCGCACCGAGTGCTCGCCACTGCGCTGCGAAGCGGTGTACGCCCAGCTCATCGGCATGCATCCAAGGCCGATGGCCCCCACTTCGAGCGCCGCCGCGCCGATTCTCCTGCGCTCCACCTGGCCTGACCCCTCCCGTTCCTCGGACCCCAAACTAACCTCTGCCAACGGCTGGTGATCGCATAGCCTCCTGGCATGAGTGCAGATCACAGCGATACGTTCCGCCACCACGATTCGACTCACGGTTCATCCGAAGCGCGTGACCTGGTGTGGCTGCCCATCCCGCCCGAGGAGATGGACGGCCTACCCGACACCCTCGAATACGCCCACTGGGACGGCGGCGAGGACTTCCCCACCGACCCGGCGCGCTGCGCGTTCTACTGCGTCCCCTACATGAAGCCGCCGCAGGTGTGCACCCGTCCGCTGCCCGGCATGACCAACCTGCGGGTGGTGCAGACCCTGACCGCCGGGATAGACCACATCAGGCCCGCGCTGGCCGATCTCGCGCCCGGGGTGCGGCTGTGCAACGCGCGTGGGGTGCACGACGCGAGCACCGCCGAGCTCGCCCTCACCCTCATCCTGGCCTCGCTGCGCGGTATACCCGACTTCGTCCGGGGTCAGGACGCCGAGGAGTGGCGCTCCGGCTTCCGTCCCGCGCTCGCCGACAAGTCCGTGCTGATCGTCGGCTACGGGGCCATCGGCAGCGCGATCGAGGATCGGCTTGTGCCCTTCGAGTGCGAGCGGGTGGCGCGCGTCGCGCGCTCCCCGCGCACGACCGAGCGCGGCCCGGTGCATCCGATCGACGAATTGCCCCGACTGCTTCCGGAAGCCGATGTGGTGGTGCTGGTGACCCCGCTCACCGAGGCCACCCGCGGTCTGGCCGGGGCGGAATTCCTGTCGCGGATGAAGGACGGGGCGCTGCTGGTGAACGTCTCCCGTGGTGGGGTCGTGGACACCAAGGCCCTGCTCATGGAGTTGGAGTCGGGCCGGCTGCGGGCCGCGCTCGATGTGACCGACCCCGAACCACTGCCCGTCGGGCATCCGCTGTGGCACGCTCCAGGGGCGCTCATCTCCCCGCATGTGGGCGGCCCCACGTCGGCCTTCCTCCCGCGCGCCAAGCGGCTGTTGAGGGATCAGCTGCATCGTTACGCGCGCGGCGAGTCGCTGGCACATCTCGTCGCCACGACGGGGTAGACATGCCTCTGGCACCACATACAGGCACCGATTGACTCCCCTCCGTATATACAACGCCCTAGTCGGTTACGGTCCGTAGATGGCCTATGTCCCTGCGTGACCACTCTGGTGTATCGTCCCGACCGGGGGCTGCGCCACTGACCTGACGGCGTCAGCGATGGACCGGAACTCGAGGGGGGCGACGGGCGATGTATGGCCGATGGACCGACAACCCGACGCAGCTCAGGCGTCGACCGCGACACTTCCGCGCAGCCGCGCGGTTCTCCAACTCGACGAGGCCCGCGGGGATACCGCTTCCGGGGGCCCCGAGGCGCCAGTGGTCCGCCACGCAGTGGATGGCAGTCCAGTGAGCGCCACGGGAGCGGTGCTCGCCCGGCCGTCGGTCTCCGGCGGCGGGGCCGGGCTGTTGCCGCAAGTGGTCCTCGCCCTGGTCTGCGGCGGTTACGCGGCGGGGGCGATCGTCGGCTGGGGATCGTCCCAACTGGCCCTTGTCATGGGTGACTTCGGGCTGAGCGCCGCCGCGTTCGCCGCCGCGGCCTCCTGTCTGTGGCACGGCCGCCGGCACGCCGGGCGGCTGCGCCCGGCCTGGCTGCTGTTCGCCGCCTCCTCGGCCATGGCCGGGCTGGGGAACGCCGTCTGGGGCTGGTACGAGGTGGTGCTCGGCCGCCCCGTGCCGACCCCCTCGGTCGCCGACTTCTGCTTCCTGCTCTTCGCGCCGCCCGCCATCGTCGGGATGCTGGTGCTCGCCAAGCGCCCCACGAGCCGGGCCCGGTGGATCTGTCTGGGGCTGGACGCCTGGCTGATCGCCGGATCGCTGGTCACGCTCTCCTGGAGCCTCGCGCTCGCCCACACCGGCGAGTTCGGCGCGGACGGCGCCTCCGTGGCCCGCGGCGCCCTGTCGCTCGCCTATCCGCTGCTGGACATCGTGCTG
The DNA here is from genome assembly GCF_042750115.1 of Streptomyces sp. NPDC059455. Taxonomy (NCBI): domain Bacteria; kingdom Bacillati; phylum Actinomycetota; class Actinomycetes; order Kitasatosporales; family Streptomycetaceae; genus Streptomyces; species Streptomyces sp. NPDC059455. Next base: position 6,481 of record NZ_JBHYVB010000210.1, on the reverse strand, counting down.
GTGAGCATGGTGATCGTGCTCCACTTCCGGCGCTCCTCGGGCAACCGCTCCGCGATCAACACCGCGATCGCCGCCTTCGCGCTCACCGTGCTGTGCGACGCGCTGTTCACCTCGCCGCTGCTGCGGGAGCACTACCGCTCCGGGCAGATACTCGACGCCGGGTGGTTCGCCGGTTCCGCGCTGCTGGCGTACGCACCCTGGGTGGCCCGCCGCGAGGCCGCCCAGAACCCGCCGCCGGCGCGCCGCTCCCCGCAGCAGAGCGTCCCCATCGCGGGCTCGCTCGCCGCACTCGCGCCCTATCTCGCCGCAGCCGTCTGCACCTTGGGGGTCCTGTTCAACGTGATGGACGGCCGGCCGATCGACGGGGTGGTGCTCTTCACCGCCTGCGCGGTCGTGCTCGCGCTCGTCGTCCGACAGGCGATCATGCTGATGGACAACATCAGGCTCACCCAGGAACTCGCCCAGAAGGAGAACCACTTCCGCTCCCTGGTGCAGAGCTCCAGCGATGTGATCATGATCGCCGCGCCCACCGGAATCCTGCGCTACGTCAGCCCGGCCGCCTCCGGGGTCTACGGCCGCGACGCGGACGAGATGATCGGCTCCGAGCTGGCTTCCCTCATCCACCCCGAGGACCTCGGATCGGTGGTCCACGAGGTCCGCCGGTTCCTGGCCGCCGCACCGGGCGAGGAGCCCACCACGCGCATCGAATGCCGCTTCCGCTCCGGCTCCGGCGACTGGCTCAACGTGGAGTCCACGATCAACCGCCACCACGGCGGGCTGATCTTCAACAGCCGCGATGTCACCGAGCGGGTCCGGCTCCAGGCCCAGCTCCAGCACAACGCCGAGCACGACCCGCTCACCGATCTGCCCAACCGCGCCCTGTTCACCCGGCGGGTCGCGCACGCCGTCGCCGGCCGCCGCCGTACGGACGCCGGCACCGCGGTGCTCTTCATCGACCTCGACGGCTTCAAGGCGGTCAACGACACCGTCGGCCACCACGCCGGGGACGAGCTGCTGGTCCAGGCCGCCCGCCGGCTCCAGGAGTCCGTGCGGTCCGGGTCCGGCGACTGCGCGGCCCGGCTCGGGGGCGACGAGTTCGCCGCCCTCATCCTCGGCGACGGCGAGGGGGACGCGGGCACCCGCGAGCAGCGCATCATGGAGATCGCCGACCGGCTGCGGCTCCGGCTCTCCCAGCCCTACCGAGTCGAGGGCGGCACCGAGGTCCGCGTGGCCGCCAGCATCGGCGTCGCCTTCGCCGAGCCCGGCACCAGCCCCGGCGCCCTGATGCGCAACGCCGACCTGGCGATGTACCGCGCCAAGGCCGCGGGCAAGAACCGCGTCGAGCTGTACGCACCACAGATGCAGGCCGAGGTGGCGCGGCGCGCCGAGGTCGCCACCAGACTGCGCGCCGCCCTGCACGACGGGGAGTTCGTGCTGCTGCACCAGCCCGTCGTCGAGCTGGCCGGCGGCCGGATCACCGCGGTCGCGGCGCAGGCCCGCTGGCGCTCGGCCCAGGGGATCCTGTTCACCCCCGCCGAGTTCCTCCGGGTCGCCGACAACGGCCGGGGGAGCGGCGAGGACACCGCCCGTACCGCCGAGCTGTCCCGCTGGATGCTGGAGGCGGCCGTCGAGCAGGCCGCCCAGCGGCGCCGTGACGGCCATCCGGTCCCGGTCTGCGTACGGCTCCCCGCGAGCCGGCTGGTGGACAAGTCGATGCCGCCCAAGGCCGTGGAGACCCTGCTGGCCCGCCACGGGCTGCCGTCCGGCGCGCTGATCCTGGAGCTGACCGACAGCGATCCACGGGTGCCGCTGGACGAGCTCGAGCACCGCCTCGGCGCACTGCGCCGGCTGGGGGTGCGGATCGCCCTCGACGGCTTCGGCAGCGGCTATGCCGCGATCAGGGCGCTCCGCAGGCTTCCCATCGATGTGCTGAAACTGGACCCCGGACTGGTCGAGGGAGTGGTCGAGTCCTCACGGCTGCACAAGATCACCGCAGGGCTGCTGAGGATCGCCGGCGATCTCGGGATGCAGTCCATCGCAGAGGGGGTGGAGTTGCCCGAGCAGATTGTCACCCTGCGCGGTATGGGATGCACCCACGCCCAAGGGGCGGCCTTCAGCGGGCCGCTGGACGAGCACCGGCTGCGCCGGGCGCTGCTGCGCGGCGGCTATCCGGTGCCGCGCCCGGAGCCCCCGCTGCTGGTCGGCGGCGCCCTGCCGATCCGGCACGGCGGTCATGGCGGGCACGGCGGCTCCCACGGCCCGCGCCGTACGGAGCCGCACACCCACCCGCCGACCCGCTCAAATACTGAGACGCCCGTCCCACCCACTTGACACCCGATATGCGCCGGGGGGAGGGTCGGAGCCATGCGCACCCGAATTCTCGTACTTGGACAGCGCGTCGGCTGAGCAGGGCCCATCGAAGCCCTGCGGACCCTCACCGGCGCGCTCCCCTCGCTTGCCTTACGGCACGAGGGGTTTTTTGTTGCACCGGCAGGGCCCGGTGCACCCCCCCCCCCCCCCCCCCCCCCCCCAACAAAAATTGGGTAAAAGTAATGCCCATTACCCGCACGCGCCCCCGGGGTGGGGTAATTAAAAAAAAGAACAGGCCGCGGTATTTTTGTG
>NZ_JBHYVB010000210.1:0-3849 GCF_042750115.1 Streptomyces sp. NPDC059455 | reverse complement strand
CTCTTTTTGTTTTGGGGGTTTTTTTTTTTTTTAACTGTGTGTGGTTTTTTTGTGGCCCGGGGGCGGCCCCGGCCCACCCCCCGCCCCTCCCTCCCGCACCGAACCTCATCTTCGAGAAGAGAATGCCGATGACCGAGCAGGCCCCCGGGTCCCATCACCCCCAGCCTCGGCCCCGTAGCGGCGGACCGCAGTCCGCCCCCCTCGAGCACGTCACGGGCGCGCAGTCCCTCATCCGTTCCCTCGAGGAAGTGGGTGCCGACACCGTCTTCGGCATCCCCGGTGGCACGATCCTCCCCGCCTACGACCCGATGATGGACTCCTCGAAGGTCCGGCACGTGCTCGTCCGCCATGAGCAGGGCGCGGGCCACGCGGCCACCGGCTACGCCCAGGCCACCGGCAAGGTCGGCGTCTGCATGGCGACCTCGGGCCCCGGAGCGACCAACCTGGTCACCCCCATCGGCGACGCCCATATGGACTCGGTCCCGATCGTCGCGATCACCGGCCAGGTGGCGTCCAAGGCCATCGGTACGGACGCCTTCCAGGAGGCGGACATCTGCGGCATCACCATGCCGATCACCAAGCACAACTTCCTGGTCACCAAGGCCGAGGACATCCCGCGCACGATCGCCGAGGCGTTCCACATCGCCTCCACCGGCCGCCCCGGCCCGGTCCTGGTCGACATCCCCAAGGACGTGCTCCAGGCGCAGACCACCTTCTCCTGGCCGCCGCAGACCGATCTGCCCGGCTACCGCCCGGTCACCAAGCCGCACGCCAAGCAGATCCGCGAGGCCGCCCGCCTGATCACCCAGGCCGAGCGCCCGGTGCTGTACGTCGGTGGTGGTGTGATCAAGGCCCGGGCCACCGCCGAGCTGAAGGTGCTGGCCGAGCTGACCGGCGCGCCGGTCACCACCACCCTGATGGCGCTGGGCGCCTTCCCCGACAGCCACCACCTCCACCTGGGCATGCCGGGCATGCACGGCACCGTCGCCGCCGTGACCGCGCTGCAGAAGGCCGATCTGATCGTGGCGCTCGGCGCCCGCTTCGACGACCGCGTCACCGGCAAGCTGGACTCCTTCGCCCCGTACGCCAAGATCGTCCATGCGGACATCGACCCGGCCGAGATCGGTAAGAACCGTGTCGCCGACGTGCCGATCGTCGGGGACGCCCGCGAGGTCATCGCGGACCTGGTGGTCGCCGTCCAGGCCGAGCACGACGCGGACCGCGCCGGTGACTACAGCGGCTGGTGGGAGGACCTGAACCGGTGGCGGGAGACCTACCCGCTCGGCTATGACCAGCCGGCCGACGGCAGCCTCTCCCCGCAGCAGGTCATCCAGCGGATCGGGCAGCTGGCGCCGGAGGGCACGATCTTCGCCGCGGGCGTCGGCCAGCACCAGATGTGGGCCGCCCACTTCATCGACTACGAGGCCCCCGCGACCTGGCTGAACTCCGGCGGCGCCGGGACGATGGGCTACGCCGTGCCGGCCGCCATGGGCGCCAAGGCCGGCGTCGACGAGGGCCGTACGGTCTGGGCGATCGACGGTGACGGCTGCTTCCAGATGACCAACCAGGAGCTGGTCACCTGCGCGCTGAACAACATCCCGATCAAGGTCGCGATCATCAACAACGGCGCGCTGGGCATGGTCCGCCAGTGGCAGACCCTCTTCTACAACCAGCGCTACTCCAACACGGTCCTGCACTCCGGCCCCGACGCCCCCGCCCAGCAGAGCATGGGCACCCGCGTCCCCGACTTCGTGAAGCTCTCCGAGGCCATGGGCTGCGTCGGACTGCGCTGCGAGGACCCGGCCGACCTCGACGCCGTGATCGAGAAGGCCAACGCGATCAACGACCGCCCGGTGGTCGTGGACTTCATCGTCCATGAGGACGCCATGGTCTGGCCGATGGTCGCGGCCGGCACCTCCAACGACGAGATCCTGGCGGCGCGCGACACCCGCCCGGACTTCGGCGACGGCGCGGACGACTGAGACCAGGACCGAGAGAGAGAAGAGACCGAGCCCATGTCCAAGCACACGCTCTCCGTCCTGGTGGAGAACACCCCCGGCATCCTGGCCCGGATCGCCGCCCTGTTCTCCCGCCGCGGCTTCAATATCGACTCGCTGGCCGTCGGCGTCACCGAGCACCCCGACATCTCCCGGATCACCATCGTGGTCAATGTCGAGGAGCTGCCGCTGGAGCAGGTCACCAAGCAGCTCAACAAGCTGGTCAACGTGTTGAAGATCGTCGAGCTGGAGGACGGCCAGGCGATCCAGCGGGAGCTGGTCCTGGTCAAGGTCCGCGCCGACAACGAGACCCGCTCCCAGATCGTCGAGATCGTCCAGCTGTTCCGCGCCAAGACCGTGGACGTCTCCCCGGAGGCCGTGACCATCGAGGCCACCGGCAGCAGCGACAAGCTCGAGGCCATGCTCAAGATGCTGGAACCGTACGGCATCAAGGAGCTGGTCCAGTCCGGCACCATCGCCATAGGGCGCGGCGCCCGCTCCATCACCGACCGGAGCCTGCGCGCGCTCGACCGGTCCGCCTGACCCCCGCCCCGCCCGACCAGCGGAGCCACGGTCCGGCGCCACCCGCGCGCCGGACCGTATGGCGAGACCCCGAAACCTTCACCCGCCCGCCCGTCATACGGTGGGAAGCACAACCCCACACGCTAGGAGATTCCCGAAGTGGCCGAGCTGTTCTACGACGACGACGCCGACCTGTCCATCATCCAGGGCCGTAAGGTCGCAATCCTCGGCTACGGCAGCCAGGGCCACGCCCACGCGCTGTCGCTGCGCGACTCGGGCGTCGATGTCCGGGTCGGCCTGCACGAGGGCTCCAAGTCCAAGGCCAAGGCCGAGGAGCAGGGGCTGCGCGTGGTCACCCCGGCCGAGGCGTCCGCCGAGGCCGACGTGATCATGATCCTGGTCCCGGACCCGATCCAGGCCAAGGTCTACGAGGAGTCCGTGAAGGGCAACCTGAAGGACGGCGACGCGCTGTTCTTCGGGCACGGTCTGAACATCCGGTTCGACTTCATCAAGCCCCCGGCCAACGTGGACGTCTGCATGGTCGCCCCCAAGGGCCCGGGCCACCTGGTCCGCCGCCAGTACGAGGAGGGGCGCGGCGTGCCGTGTATCGCGGCCGTCGAGCAGGACGCCACCGGGAACGCCTTCGAGCTGTCCCTGTCCTACGCCAAGGGCATCGGCGGCACCCGCGCCGGCGTCATCAAGACCACCTTCACCGAGGAGACCGAGACCGACCTCTTCGGTGAGCAGGCGGTGCTGTGCGGCGGCACCTCGGCGCTGGTCAAGGCCGGGTTCGAGACCCTGGTCGAGGCCGGTTACCAGCCGGAGATCGCGTACTTCGAGTGCCTCCACGAGCTCAAGCTGATCGTGGACCTCATGTACGAGGGCGGCCTGGAGAAGATGCGCTGGTCGATCTCCGAGACCGCCGAGTGGGGCGACTACGTCTCCGGTCCGCGGATCATCAACGAGTCCACCAAGGCCGAGATGAAGAAGATCCTCGGCGAGATCCAGGACGGCACCTTCGCCAAGAACTGGATGGCGGAGTACAACGCCGGCCTGCCGAAGTACAACGAGCTGAAGAAGGCCGACGAGAACCACCTGCTGGAGACCACCGGCAAGGAGCTGCGCAAGCTCATGAGCTGGGTCGACGAGGAGGCGTAACCGCGCCTGGTGGCGCGGAGGCCGTGCCCCGGGTGCGGCGGGGGGGCACCCGCCCCCCCCCCCCGCCCGCCACCACCGGGGGGCCCCCCGCCGGCGCCACCCCCGCGGGGGGGGGGCCCCCCGTCACTCGGATACGATATGGGCGGCTCAGCAGAGCGAATTGTCACTTACC
>NZ_JBHYVB010000209.1:0-19595 GCF_042750115.1 Streptomyces sp. NPDC059455 | reverse complement strand
CCGCCCGACTTGCGGTACCGAGCCTGCCGACCCACCGCGGCCAGCTGCCAGGGCCCGCGGCGCATTGCCGAGTTCGGGGGACGTCCCACGCCCTGACCTGCGCGGATACCGCCCGCGAGGACGCACCGCCGGGACGCGCTGGGCCGGGATCCGCGGCGCACACCGATCGAGAGGCGTGCGGCGGGGCAGGCCACGGAGAGCCAAGAGGACTTAAAGCGGCAGGACCTGAGCTCGCGGGAGGTGGATAATCCGGGCTCGCGGGACTCAATGCGTATGGGGTGGAACATGTCGCGTTGGAGGCCATTACCGGATTCGCTCGACGACCGGGTCCGGCAGTTGGTTGTGCAGTTGCGCCGGTTGAAGGACCGTAGCGGGCTGGGACTGTCGTCGCTGGAGTCCAAGACCGGCTACAGCCGCTCCTCCTGGGAGCGCTATCTCAATGGGAAGGCGCTGCCGCCACGGCAGGCGGTGGAGGAACTGGCCCGGGTGGGCGGCGTCGAGCCGACCCGCCTGCTGGTGCTCCACGAGGTGGCCGAGGCCGCGTGGCGGGAGAGAGCGGCGGCGGACGTACCGACGGCGGACGGCCGGCGAGCGCCGACGGACGCGCAGGAGCCGAGGGGCGTACGCCGTGGAGTGCTGATCGGCGTCTGCGCGGCCGTGGCGCTCGGCGCGCTGCTCGTCGGACTGCTGATCGCCGCGCCCTGGAAGGACGGAGGGGGCAGCGGGACGGACGCGGCCGAGACGAAGCGCAGCGCGGCCGCCGGGACCTCACATGGCACCTTCGCCTACCGGCCGGGGAAGACCTACCCCTGCGCCATCAAGCGGGAGCACGGACGGAGCTACGCGGGCTACAGCACCACCCGCACCGCCGTCCTCTCCCAGCCGGGATGGGACGTCGTCGAAGCCCAGTGCCTCCTGCACCACCTGGGCTTCGATCCCGGTGGCGCCGACGGCGTCTACGGGGAGCACACCACTCGGGCCGTCAAACGACTGCAGAAGAGGTCCGGGCTGCCGCCCGACGGCATCGTCGGCCCGCACACCTGGCAGGTACTGCGACGATGAGGGACACCACCCCGCCCGCCACCGCATCCGCCTGCACCCGCCTGGCCACCGGGCTGCGCGAGCTCAGAACGCGCACGGGCCTGAGCATGGCGGCGCTCGCCGAGCGCACCACGTACAGCAAGTCCTCCTGGGAGCGCTACCTCAACGGCAAGCAACTCGCCCCGCGCCAAGCCGTCGAAGCGCTGTGCACGATGGCGGGAGAGCCGCCGGGACGCCTGTTGGCGCTGTGGGAGCTGGCCGATGCGGAGTGGAGCGGCCGGGCAGGCAACCCGCCGCGCCCCGCGACCGTACAAGCGACGGCGCCACCGGAGCCCGATGTCATCGGCGACCATGACCGGTCGCCACGTCCAGCCGAGCCGGAGCAACGACACGACAGGCGCACCGGGTTGCGCGGATGGGCCGCTGTCGGCGTGGCCGCGTGTGTGGTCGGGGCCGCCGTGGCAGCGGCGTGGGTGACGGTCCTGGCGAACACGGGATCGAAGGACTCCGCGGCGCACGAACCCTCGTCCACCGCGCCACCGGCCCCCGGTTGCCACGCCCAGGGCTGTGTCGGCAAGGACCCGGGCCTGATGGGCTGCGGCGCACCCGCACGGGTCCGCGCGCTCGGCCCGCCGCTCCGCACCTCCACCGGCGCGCGGCTGGAGTTCAGATACAGCGCGGCGTGCTCCGCCGCATGGGCGCGGATCTGGCACTCGCACATCGGAAACGTCATCGAGGTATCCGCTGACGGCGGCAGGCCGCAGCGGGCCGAGGTCACCGACGCCTACGACGCGGAGGACTACGTCTTCACACCCATGGTCGACGGCACGGACCCCACCAAGCTACGGGTCTGTTTCGAACCGAGGCTCCACCGCACCCGGGAGTGTTTCACCCGCTGACCAGGCGGGTCCATACGCGCAGGGCCGGGTCAGGGCCGAAGTCCATGGATGCCGGAAGTCCATGCATGCCGTTTGAGTCCAAAAGAATACCGGGGTACAGTACGACGGCTCCGCTCCCCCACCGCATTCGGCATCCACACCCCATAGGTGGTTTGACATGCGCGCGTCGCACTTAGGTGAATGTTGTACGGTCCTGGTAGAGGATCGGGCGCTCGATGAATTTCTCGAGGTGGCCGTCGGTGAGTACCAGCGCATCACCTCCGAAACACCGCTGCCGTGCTTCGCTCTCCTCGTGGGTTCGGCGGACCAGGCGACCTTGACCGTCGAGCGCGTCGCGTTCGGCCGCAATGCCCGCACCACCGACCCGGCCGCGCGCCGTGAGTTCACCGAGTCGATCGTGCCGCTCTTCGGCCCGGCGTACGAGAACGAGACACGTGGCTGGTGGATCGACTCCCACGACCTGCTGAGGGCCTCGCGGGAGGCCGAAGCCGACGGTCTGGAGATCCTGGGGTCCGTGCATATGCACCCCGACTGGCATCGCATCGGCCCACCGGAGGAGCGGCAGTTCATCCTCAGCGAGCGGCCGACCCCGATGGACCAGCACGTCTTCGGCAACACCGGTTGGCCCGTCAACCTCATCTGCTACCTGGAACGTCGCGGCGACGTCATGTACCACGCCCTCGCCGCCTGGGCGCCGCCCCCACCCGAGAGCCCTCACCTTCCGTGCGCCGAACTCCCACTGCGGATACGGACCAGGGCCATGGCCGGAGTGTGAGGCCGATGACCATCACGATTCCCACCCCCGACCGGCCACCCCGCCGGTTTCCGACCGCTGGAGGAATTGCCCATGTCTGACGCGTGCACCCCGGACAGGCCCAAATTGCGGCATCTGGCCATTGTCGCCCGTGACCCCGAGAAACTGGCCGAGTTCTACAGCGGAATCTTCGAGATGGAGCTCTTCCACCGGGATCCCGACGGCAGCTGCTTCCTCTCCGACGGGTATCTCACCCTCGCGCTGATCAAGCATCAACTCGACGGCGACACCCCGTTGGGCATGAACCACTTCGGTTTCCACGTCGCCGACACATCCGAGATATCCGCCGCTCTGGTCGCCTCGGGCGCCGATGAGCCCGCCGAGCGCTTCACCAACCGCCCGTTCGCCGAGTACCGGGCCATCGACCCGGAGGGCAACTGGTTCGATCTCTCCGCCCATGGCTTCGGCGGCCCCCGCCCGGCCGCCGAAGCGGACGGCGAGTAACGGGGCCCGGGGCGCCGACCTCAGCCGACCGTATGGGACGGCGCCCCGCACACATCAGCCGACCCGCCGCGCCAACACCTGCCCCGGCCATGCCCCGGACAGAAAGCGCTCGGTGGGAGTGAAACCGTTGCGCTGGTAGAACGCGACCAGTTCGCCCCCGCCGCCCGCCCAGCAATCGACCCGCAGCAGCTCCACGCCGGCGCGCCGGGTCTCCTCCTCGGCATGGACCAGCAGCGCCGCCCCGATGCCCCGGCCGGCGTGGTGTCGGTCGGAGACCAGCAGCCGCACATATCGCTCGGGTTCGTCGGCCGGGGCGATCGGCATCTGCGGGCTGGGCCCGGAGTCCAGCACCAGGGCTCCGACAGGTATCCCGTCCAACTCCGCGATGAATGGGGCGTTCTCGGTGAGATACCGCTCGACCCGCGCCACTCCGCCGGGCCGCCGCGAGTACGGCATCGTGCCCCACTGCTCGGTGTTGCCGCGATCGTTCATCCAGACCACTGCGCCGTCGAGCATGTCCAGCACCGCTGGCGCGTCGGCCGGATCGCCCGGTCTGATCCGTATGGTGTGTGTGGTGTCGTTCACGGCGGAAGTCTAGGCAGAAAAATGCACGGAACCCCCGCTCGATCGAATAGGCGTTCAAGCGGATTGCGAAATTCCCCGGGTGGGCGGGAGTTTTGCATCAGACTTTCGGCCGGTTGTGTGCTGCGAGTGGTTCAGCCTGGGACTACGGTGTTTTCGAGGGTCCGGCAGAACGAAATCGGCGGCACCGGGGCGTGGCGGCATTGGGGCAAACCGTATTCGGGCGACTGTGTGAAGAGCGTCAGTGGAGTCACCCCGCGGTGTTTCTCGCGGTCTACGCCAATGTCGCCGCCCGTCTGGGAGAGCCGGAGCAGGTATCGGCCCGGCAATTCCATCGGTGGTGTGAGCCTGATCCGCCGTACCCGGGGCCGTCGAGCCAACGTGTGCTGGAGGACATGTTCGGCGCATCACTGGAACACCTCGGGTTCCCTCTCCCCCAGCGGCACCCTGGCCCATCGGCATCCGGTGGCACGGACTCGGCGTCGCGGTTCGCCGTGCTGGGGCCCGTTCGCGTCTGGCGTCGTGAGCAGGCGCCCCCGGTCCTCAGGCCGCTGGAGCGCGCCGTGCTGTGTGTGCTCCTGCTGCGGGGACGCACCGCCACCGCGAGCGAGCTGGTCGACGGGGTGTGGGGAGACTCCCCGCCACCTCAGGCGATCGCCAGCCTACGCACCCACGCCTTCCGTCTTCGCCGAGCGCTGGGGCCCGGCGTACTGGTGTCGGAGGCGGGAGGGTACGCACTGCGGATACGGCCCGGGGCACTGGACCTCGCGGTGTGCGAGGACTACGAGGCACGAGCCAAACGTGCCAGGGCGGAAGGGGAGTTGACCGGTGCGCGGCAGCTGCTGCACATGGCGGTGGAGCTGTGGGAGGGGCAGCCACTGGCCGGAGTGCCCGGCCCGTACGCCGAGGCCCAGCGCGCCCGTCTGGAGCAGTGGCGCCTGACCCTGCTGGAGGCGCGCCTGGCTCTCGACCTGGAACTGGGCCTGCACACCGACGCGGTGTCGGAGCTGACCGCGCTGACCGCGGAGCACCCGCTGCGGGAGCGGTTGCGCACGCTGCTGATGACGGCGCTCTACCGGAGCGGTCGGCAGGCCGAGGCGCTGGGTGTGTACACCGACACCCGCCGCCTCCTGTCCGAGGAACTCGGGGTGGCACCCAGCGCGGAACTCGCCCGGCTCCATCAGCGCATTCTGCGCGCCGACCCCACGCTCGCCGGGCCGCGAAGGCCCCCGGCCGGGACCAAAGCCGTACCCACGGCCACACCCGCGCCACGTCCGGCTCAACTCCCGGCGAAGCTCGCCGACTTCACCGGACGCGCCGCCGTCATGGACACCTTGCGGAAGCGGCTGCGGCTCGCCCAGGGGACGGTGATGGCGATCTCCGTGGTGCAGGGACTCGGCGGGGTGGGCAAGACGGCTCTGGCCGTGTGCGTTGCGCAGGCGGTCCGGGAGCGGTTCCCCGACGGGCAGTTGTTCGTCGATCTCATCGGCCACAACGCCCAGCCCGCGGATCCCGCGGCCGTACTGGGCACCTTCCTCCGTGCGCTGGGCACCCCGCCCGCGGAGATCCCGGAGGGGCTGCCCGAGCGGGCGGCGCTGTACCGCTCGGTCCTGGCCGACCGCAGGGTGCTGGTCCTGCTGGACAACGCCCACGACACGGCACAGGTCCGCCCGCTGCTGCCCGGCTCGCCGAGCTGCGCCACGCTGATCACCAGCCGCACCCCGATGTCCGGACTCGACGGCGCCCGTGTGGTCGACCTCAGCATCATGGACCAGCCCGAGGCGCTGGCCCTGTTCACCCGCATCATCGGCGACGAGCGGGCCGCGGCCGAGCCCCACGCCTGCCGCAAGGCCGTCGCCGCCTGTGGCTATCTGCCCCTGGCCATCAGGATCGCCGCCGCCCGGCTGACGACCCGCCCCGCCTGGACCGTGCGCAACCTGACCGACCGCCTGGCCGACGCCCACCGCCGCCTGCACGAACTGCGGGCCGGGGACCTGGCCGTCAAGACGAGCTTCGAGTTCGGATACACACAACTGGGGCCCTCGCAGGCACGGGCCTTCCGGCTGCTCGCACTCACCTATGGACCGGACATCTCCCTGGCCGCGGCCACGGCCACCCTCGGCGTCACCACGCGCGAGGCCGAGCGATTACTCGAGTCACTCGTCGATACCAGCCTGCTGCATTCGCCCGAGCCCGGCCGCTACCGCTACCACGACCTCGTTCGCATCTACGCGCGCGACCGCGCCGAGCGGGATGAACCGCCGGCAGGCCGAGCGGCCGCGATGTCACGCATGCGGGACTTCTATGTGGCCTCGGCGGCACGCGTGTACGCCATGGGCCGACCGGGAGACCGGCTCGTCGACCACCTGATGCCCACCGAGTACCCCGGGCCCGACTTCCCGGACGCCCGCACCGCGCTGGACTGGCTCCTCAGCGAAGCGGACTGCCTCCTCACCTGCGCCCAGCAAGGCGCCAAGTCCCCGGAGCGAGGTGCCGTTCGCCGCGCGGCGGACCTCCTTCTGATCACCCGGGACCTGGTCGAATCCGGTACGCACTACCTGCAGTACGAGGCGGCGGCCCGTTCGGTGGGCAACGCCGCCCACATCGCCGGGGACACGGCCGCGGAGGGCCGGGCCCGCCTGGCGCTGGCGGGGATGTTCCCCGTCACCAGGGGCCAGCAGCAGGCCGACGACGAGGCCCGCCGCGCGGGCCTGCTCGCGACCGCCGCGGGAGACCTGACCACCGCCTGCCACGCCGTGAACGTACGCGGCGTCGTGGCGATCTACCAACAGCGCTACGACGACGCGGAAGCACACCTCCGCGAGGCACTGCGCGGCTTCCGGGCCGATGACAATCTCGCCTGCGTGGCCAGTGTGTTGTCCAACCTCTCCCGTGTACACGCCGCCACCGGCCGGGCCGGCAGCGCCGTCGACCTGGCCACACAGGGAGTCGACCTCCGGCGGAGCCTGGGCAGCACCTGGCGCATCGCCAATGGCCAACTCGCCCTGGGAATCGCTCTGCACCGGGCGGGACGGCATGCCGCGGCGGTGGGCGAACTGCTGGAGGCGCTCAGCACCTTCCGCGACAACCGGCAGCGGCTCTGGAAGGGATCCACCCACGCCCGGCTGGCCGAGGTGTACCTCGCGTCGAACCACCCGGCCGAGGCGGCCACACATGCCGAGCAGGCACTGGCTCTCGGCTCCATCGGCAACAAGTGGCGCCGCGGGTCGATCCTGAGTGTGCTGGGCCAGGCATTGGAGCAACTGGGGCAGCCGGACAGGGCCCGCGCGTGCCGCCGCAAGGCCGAGATGTCCTGGGTCTGGTGGAGCCCCTGATCGGCTGAGCTCTGTTTTTCGTACCGGCCGGGGCATTCAGCGGTAGGTCGGCATCCTTTCGGGTTGCGGGCCTGTCGGCGGAAGCCGATTCGCGGCTGTGCGGACCAAGGACCGGTTGACTTGGCGCGGGTGGAGGCGATGGCGTCTCCGCAGCGCGTCTTGTGAGGGCAGCCACGTTGATCAACAGACGGAAGGTACTGCGGGCGGGCACGGTCGGTGTTCTGGGCACGGAGATGGTGGCTTCGCAGTCACCGCCCGCCTCCGCCACGCCACCACCCGATGTGGCGGAGCGGGTCAGCCGGCGGGACTGGGAGCTGCTGGACCAGGCGCTGTCATCGCGTTCCACCCTCTACCGGCCGGGGGATTCCGGCTACCCGCCGCTGGCGCTTCCGTTCAACCATCGGTACGCCGGGATCCGGCCGGCGGGAATCGTGGCGTGCGGCAGCACCAGGGATGTCAGTACGGCGGTCCGCTGGGCCCGTACGGTGGGGCTGGCCGCCGTACCCCGTACCGGGCTGGGCCACAACTACGCCGGGTACTCCGCCACCACCGGTCTGCTGCTCAACATGGCCCGTATGAAGAGCATCGACTCCACCCCGGCGCCGGGCCCCCGCTCCCGGACCCGGACGTACGGGCGGATCAAGGTCGTCCACGATGCGGGCACCGTCACCGTCGGGGCCGGGGTCACCAACGGCGATCTGCACCCGATGCTGGAGGACCGCGGCATGTTCGTGCCGACCGGCCGCTGCCCCACGGTGGGGGTGGCCGGGCTGGTGCTCGGCGGCGGGATCGGCTTCAGCGACAAGATGTTCGGCCTGACCTGCGACCGGCTGGTCTCGACGGACGTGGTACTGGCCGACGGCGATGTGGTGGAGGCCAGTCAGGACTCGCACTCCGACCTGTTCTGGGGCTGCCGCGGCGGCGCGGGGAACAACTTCGGTGTCAACACCTCCTTTACGTTCCAGTACGAGCAGTTCCAGGGCAACGTGGGCTTCTACCAGCTGAGCTGGAGTCTGGACTCGGCGCTGCCGGTGATGGCCGCCGCGCAACGGATCGCCGTGGACACCCTGCACGACAAGCGGTTCCATCTCCGCGTCGGCATGGGAACTCATGGGCTCACCAGGGACGAGATCCGCGCCAACGCGGGCGTCAACGCCATCGGCCAGTACTACGGCGACCTGGAGGAGTTGCGCGACATCCTGGCTCCGCTGCTCGCCATCGGCACGGCCGAGGAGCGGGCCGCCAACAACGCGTCGGTCCGCGAGGTCACTCCGGGTGAGGCGAGCGTACTGCTGAGCGCCACGACGCCGGTCCAGCAGTTCGCCACCAAGTCGGCGGTGCTGACCCCCCGGACACTCCTGACCGATGACCAGGTCGCCGCCGCCGCCGAGCAACTGCTGGAATGGCCTGGCAGCAACAATGAGGACGGAGCCGGGCTCGCCATGTTCGCCCTCGGTGGCGAGATCAACCAAGTGCCGCCGGACGCGACGGCGTTCGTTCACCGCAACGGAGTGTTCATCCTTGCCGCCGAGACCTCGTGGGCGGACTACGACCCGCCCCGCGTGGCCACGGCGAATCTTCAGTGGCTGCCCGAGTTCTACCACGCCATTTTCGGCGGTACGCCTCCTCCGCACTCCTACCAGAACTTCCCGGATCCGACCCTGAAGGACTGGCGGCGGGCCTACTACGGTGCGAACTACGACCGGCTGGTCCGGGTGAACCGGAAGTACGACCCGACCAACTTCTTCAGCTATCCACAAGCGATCGGCACCTGACGTTTCGCGGGGCTTGACAGTCGATCAGGCCCTTCATACGTTGCTCATCTTGCCCTTTTCGGGGCGGGGTCGCATGCACCGCGGTGCGGCTGGGACATCCCGAAGGGTTCCGCGGTGCGCCCATGGCTCCCCGACGCTCGTGGCCACCGGCGCACGACGCCCCCTCAGCACACGCCCCCACGAGCGGCTGGGCGAGCACCCTACGGGACCGGCCCTTCCTCGGCTTCGTCGTACTCAACTTCGGCCTCGCGCTGCTCTCACTCGCCTTCGGCCTCGGTGTTCCCGTCTTCCTCGTCGACACGGTGCACCTGCCGCCGTGGATACCCGGCACCGTCCTCGCGGTCAACGCCGTACTCGGCGCGGTGGGCGCCACACCCGTCGGCGCCGCCATCACGGGGCGTAGCCGAAGCGGCGGCCTCATAGTTTCGCAGGCCATCGTCGGCTGTGCGTTCATGGCGGTGCTCTGCTGCGCGTACGTGCCGTCGGCATTCGGCGTCTGCCTCGCTCTCGCCGCGGTCGTCCTGGTGACCCTCGGCGAACTCATCCAGAGCCTGATCGTGTCCCCCATCGTCAACGACTGTGCCACGGCGGCGAGTCGCGGCCGATACAACTCGCTCTCCCAAATGGCCTTCAGCGTCGGCGACGTCGTCACACCCGCCCTCATGACCACACTTCTCGCCCATGGACCGGCCGCCGCCTGGATCCCGATGGCGGCCCTCGCCCTGGTCAACATGCTCGGCATCGCCCTGCTCACCAACCACCTCCCCGCGATGCGGCGACGTGTCAACCAGCCGGGCCCCACCGAAGCCGACGGCTGCGAGTAGCCGCCGACGGGCGAGTGCCGGCCGGGACGTCCGAGAGGAGCCGGGGCGTCCGGTGGAGCCGGGGCGTCGGCCGCTTGTCAGTGCCGCCGGTGAGAATGCCGGGCATGATGACACCGATCCATGCCGATGGCTTCGAACAGGTCGCGCTCTGCCGCGATGAGGAAACCGGGCTCCGGTCGGTCGTCGTGCTCCATGACACGACGCTCGGACCGGCCCTGGGCGGGGTACGGATGCATGCGTACCGCGACGAAGACGCCGCCGTGCTGGACGGCCTGCGCCTGGCCGAGGCCATGACGCTCAAGGCCGCGGCCGCCGGGCTGGGACTGGGCGGGGGCTGGAGCATCATGATCGGCGACCCGGCGCGCCACAAGGACGAGCGGCTGCTGCGGGCGCACGGCCGTGCGCTCGCGGCCTTCGGGGGGCGGTTCATTCCGGTCAACGACATCGGCACCACGCAGGCCGACATCCGCGTGATCGGGCGGGAGACCTCGCCGGTGTGCGCGGCCGGGGATCCCTCTCCCCTGACGGCGCTGGGGGTGCTGGAGGGAATCCGTGCCTGTCTGCGCGCCTTCGGTGGTGACGGCGGCCTGGCCGGGGTGCGGGTATGCGTCCAGGGAGTGGGCAATGTGGGATCGGCCCTGGCCGATCTGCTGGCCGCGGAGGCCGCGGAGTTGATCGTGGCGGACACCGACCCCCGCCGGGCGGACGCCGTCGCGGCACGGCACGGCGCTCGGGTCGTCGCACCGGAAGCGGCGCCGACCGTAGCATGCGATGTGCTGGCGCCCTGCGGGCTGGGCAGCGTCGTGACCGACGAGACGCTGCCGCGGCTGGACTGCCGCATCATCGCGGGCGGCGCCAACAACGTCCTGGCCACGCCCGCTCACGCCGCCATGCTGCAGGCGCGCGGAATCCTCTACGCACCCGATTTCTGCGTGAACGCCGGCGGTCTGATCTTCCTGGAGGAGCAGCTCCTCGGCCACGACAGCGCACACGCCGAGGCACGCGTCCGCCAAGTCGGTGTCCGGGTGGCCGAGGTGATCGACCGCTCACGGCGCACGGGCGTATCCACCGCGGACGCCGCCACCGAACTCGCCCGGGCACGACTGCGTCCGTGACGCGCCGCGCGGACGAGACCCGACGACCGACGATGGCTGGGCCGCCGATGGCTAGAAGCGCGGCATTCCGGAGGGCGGTTCCGGGATCGCCCGCCTCGCCGTCACCGCCTCGATGAACTCCCGTGGCGGAAGGTAGCCGTGGGCGGTGACGTAGTGGAGGACGAGATTGGGGGCGATGAGCCATCGGCCGTCGCGGGCGAGGAGCCTGATCTCGGCGCTGCCGAGGGTGACCTCGGTGCCGTCGGCGTTCACCACGACGGGGTAGGGCGGCTTTCCCTCCGGGTGCGGGAGGGTGCAGCTCTGCCAACCCCGCATGCGGTTGGTGGAGTTGTCCCGGCAGAGGACCGCGAGCGCGTGGACGAATTCCGTCGGCACCTCACCGCGGGGGAACTCCTCCTCCCGCTCCAGCCATCCGACATTGACCGCCTGGACGCCCTGGGGCACCCCGATGCCGGGGGTGTAGGCGTAAGGGGAGCCGTCCTCGTACCGCACCGCGTGTTCCTCTCGTACTCGTTGGGCATCGCTGATGGCCGCTGCCCCTGCGACCGTACGGTGTGCGGCACCGCGCACACCGAGCGGGTCAGCGCGCCAGCCGCCCCAGGAGCGAGGAGGCCGCCGTGATACCGGCCGCCGCGGCCAGCACCAGGACGGCGTAGTCGAGTGCGAGGTGGTGCGGGGTGCCCAGCAGCAGTCCACGCAACGCGTCGACCTGGTAGCTCAGCGGATTGGCCTTGCTGACGGCCTGGAGCCAGCCGGGCATCAGCGCCACCGGATACAGCGCGTTGGAGCCGAAGAACAGCGGCATGGTGATGGCCTGCCCGATGCCCATCAGCCGGTCGCGGGTCAGCACGATCCCGGCGATGGTCATGGACAGACAGGAGAAGAAGGCCGAGCCGAGGATCACCGCGACGGCCACCCCGAGGAGCCGCAGCGGGTTCCAGGTCAGCGCCACCCCGAGCAGGGCCGCGATGGCGATCACCACGACCGCCTGGATCAGCGCCTTCACCCCGGAGGCGAATGCCTTGCCGGTGATCAGGGCGGCTCGCGGGGTCGGGGTGACCAACAGTTTGGTGAGGATCCCGGCGTCCCGCTCCCAGATGATCTGGATCCCGTAGAAGATGGCAATGAACATCGCGGACTGGGCGATGATGCCGGGTGCGAGATAGTCGATGTACGGTGTGCCGCCGGTCGGTATGGCCTTGAGCCGGGTGAAGGTCTCGCCGAAGATCAGCAGCCACAGGGCGGGCTGGACCGCCCGGGTGTACAGCTCGGTGCGGTCGTGCCGCAGCTTCTGGAGCTCGACCACGCACATCGCGACGACCCGCGCGGGCAGCATCCGCCAGCCGGTGCGGGCGCGCGGCGGGGTCAGCAGTGGATCGGGGCGGCCGTCCGGCGCGAGCCCGGCGGCGTCAGCCGACCCGGGACGCGGTGCGACGGGTGCTTCGGACATCGCGGAAATCTCCTCCCTGCTCGTCGAGGCCGCTGCCGGCGACGTCGCGGAAGACGTCCTCCAGGGTCGGCTTGGGATCGGCCTCGCCCTCCGCCCGGCGGCGTCCGGCCAGCTCGGAGCAGAGTTCATGGGGCGTTCCGAGGGCGTGGATCCGGCCGCGGTGCATCAGCGCGAGCCGGTCGCAGTACTGGTCGGCCTCGTCCATGTAGTGCGTGGTGACCAGCACGGTCATCCCGGTGGCCGCCCGTACCGCGTTGATGTGCTCCCACACACTGGTCCTGGCGATCGGGTCCAGGCCGATCGTCGGCTCGTCCAGCATCAGCAGCCGGGGCGCGCTGACCAGCGCCTGGGCCAGTTCGAGGCGGCGGATCATGCCGCCGGAGTACGTCTTGGCGAGCCGGTCGGCCGCCGCGGTGAGATCGACCGCCTCCAGCACCCGCGCCACGCGGTCGGCCCGCTCCCGCCGGGTGACGTCGAAGACGCGGGCGAACAGCTCCACGTTCTCCCGGCCGGTGAGCCCGGCGTCGGCGGACAGCTGCTGCGGTACGTAGCCCAGCAGCCGGCGGACCGCCATCCGCTCCTTCGCCGCGTCGTGCCCGAACACCCGCACCATGCCGGCGGGGACCGGCAGCAGGGTGGTGATGCAGCGGATCGCGGTGGTCTTGCCCGCTCCATTGGGGCCGAGCAGGCCGAAGACCTCGCCCGCCCGGACCGTCAGCTCCAGGTCGTCGACCGCCTTGGTCTCCCCGAACGCGTATCGCAGGCCCTCACAGGCGAGCGCGACGGGAGCGGTGCTCTCCGGGACGTCGGTCATATCCCTTCCACCTCCTCATGAAGGTTCTCGGCCAGTGTGCGCAGCGCCGGAACGGCCGCGGCCAGCGCCGCCCGCTCGCTCTCGGACAGCTTCGCCACCTGCTCGCGGACCAGCGCGCCGCGCCGTGCCTGCCACTCCCGCAGCCGGGCCTCGGCGGCGGGAGTGGCCGTCAGCCGGGCGGAGCGCCGGTCCTCGGGGTCGGTCTCGCGGTGCAGATAGCCCGCCTTCACCAGCTGGTTGACCAGGGTGGAGACCGAGTTGCCCGCGAGGTAGAGCTCCTTGGCCGCGGCCGACACCCGGATCCCGGGGTGGGCCATGACCAGCCGCAACAGCTCCACCTGGGCGCCGCGCAGCCTCGGCTCCGTCATCCCGGCCCGCAGCCGCCGCCGGATCAGCCGCTGGACGCCGCCCAGTACGTCGGCGAACGAGTCGGGGAACTCCTCTGTGGCCATGTCTCCACTTTACCTCTCAGTGAGAGGTAAATGCCCAGGGGTGACAGGGGTGCGGAGTTGCTCCTTGACTCCCCCTGCGCCCGCCTGTGATGCTGGCGCGCACATCATTTAATAAGCGTGGTTGATTTAACCCTGGGTGGTGCCGGGAACGCACCGCGTGGGCCTGCTCGACGTGGGCACCGGTCAGCGAGCACGCGATCCGCAGAAGCGAAGACTCTCGAAGGAACGACATGAGCGAGACACGTCGGCACGGGATAGGCCGACGCCACTTCCTGTACGGCGCGGCCGCGGTGGCGGCCGGTGTCATGGGCACCGGATGCACCCCCGATGACGCGCAGGGGACAAGCGGCTCGGGTGGCGAGCCGGTCATCGCCATCGACGCCCAGCGGAGATCGTTCAAGGTGAGCCCGTATATGACCGGGGTGAACGGGGCCAAGTGGTACGACGACGCCTACGGAATGTGGGACTCGAAGCACAACCGCCCCGCCCCGGGCATCGTCGCAAAGATCAAGAAGTCCGGGATCGGGATGATCCGGTACCCCGGTGGCACCTCGTCCAACCTGTTCAACTGGAAGGGCGCGATAGGTCCGCAAGAGGACCGGACCCGCCAGGTCGAGGGAAAGCAGGGCGCCACCGTCGACAGCCGGTTCGGGCCGGACGAGTACATGGCCTTCATCCGGCAGGTCGGCGCCACGCCACAGATCATGGCGCCGTTCGCCAACTCGACTCCGGAGGAGATCGCCGACTGGGTCGCCTACATGAACGCCCCACAAGGGACCAAGTGGGGAGATCTGCGAGCGCGGAACGGCCATCCCGAGCCCTACGGCGTGCGCTACTGGGAAATCGGCAACGAACTGTTCGGCAAGCACCAGCGCTACTGGATGAGCGCCGATGACGACAAGGCCATGCGGCAGTACGCCTTCGGCGGCACACAGCGACAGAAGCGCCAGCACGTCGGAACGCCCACCGACCACCGGCCCTCCGCCTCGATCAGCAACGGCCGGCCGAACCAGACCTTCACCATCTGGTACCCACCCGTCATCCCCAAAAGCCAGACCATCCGCGTCGGTGAGGCCACATGGCGCGAGGTCGCCGATCTCTCCTCGGCCGGGGCTGACGACCGCGTCTACACCTTCGAACCGAGCAACGGCACGATCCACTTCGGCGACGGCCGACACGGAGAGGTCCCCCGGAAGGGGGCGAAGATCACCGCCGACTACGACTCCGGTCCCCACGACGGGTTCGTCGACTACTACACCAAGATGAAGGCCGTCGATCCCACGATCGACGTGCTCGCCGTCTGGGCGCCCATCGAGGCGGGGAAACTCGCGGACGGGAAGAGCTTCCCCGAGCTCCTGGACGAGCACGGCCACGCCGACAAGTACGACGGCATGGCCATCCACCCCTACACCAACTTCCAGCGGGACCTCAAAGCCACCAGCTTCCCGGACAAACGGGCCGGACACGACTACCAGATGCTGGGCGACGCGGCCGCCGCCAAGATGGTCTCCGACCTCACCGCGCAGATACGCAAACACGGCAAGGATGACGGCTACGTCGCGGTGTCCGAGTGCGGCGCCCTCTTCTTCGGAGGAGAACGCGACTCCGACGCCTATCCCCAGTACTCCTTCGCCATGTCCCATGCGCTCTACATGGCGTCCCAGTGGGCCCGGTTCGCCGACCTCGGCGTCCGCTGGACCGCAAGCAACGACCTGATCGGGGAGAAGCCAGGACTGTCACGGACTCTCTTCGGCGGCGCGCCCAGCTTCGTGCGCACCCCCGACGCGATCGTGCGCGAGCAGCTGAGCGGCTTCTTCCACGGCGGCGGACATGTCGTGGACAGCGAGGTGAAGAGCAACGCCGAGGTCTCCACCCACGAGACACCGCTGGGCTCGTCCTACGAGGCGCTGGCCACCACCGCCGCCGTCGACAAGGACGGAGTCCTCAGCGTCCTCGTCGTCAACCGCTCACCGGACAAGGACCTCAAGTCCCGGGTCGATCTGGGGAGTTTCCGGCACGCCGGTACGGTCGACGTGTCCGTGGTGGCGGGCAGGTCCTACGACGATTTGAACAACGACGAACACCCCGACGCCGTCACGATCGAAAAGTCCCACGCCACGGCGAAGGGCGACTCCCTGAACTGGACATTCGCGGCGCACTCGGTCACGCTCCTGCGTTTCCCACCGCCCACGTCCCGCTAGCCGTCCGCTCTCTCTGCTGGAGGGGCCCGCCTCCAGCAGAGAGGCCTGCCTCCGGCAGAGGGGGCGGACCCCGCCGAGGAGGCTTCGGTTCAGCGGCGCAGCAGGCTCGCGGTGAGGCCATCGGCCACGAGCTGGAAGCCCAGCACCAGCAGGGTGACGGCGGCCATCGGACCGATCGCGTACCAGGGGTTCTGCGCGAGGAAGTTCATGCTTCCCTGGAGCAGCGAGCCCAAGGAGGGGGCCGGTGGCCGGATGCCGAGGCCCACGTAACTCATTCCGCCCTCGATGAAGACCGCGGTCGACATGGAGAGAGCGAACTGCACGATCAGCGGGTCGAGGCCATTGGGCAGGATGTGGCGCACCAGTATCCGCACCCGGCCCGAGCCGATGGCCGTGGCCGCGACGACGTAGTCGCGCTGGCGTTCGCCGACGACCGACGACCGGATGAGCCGGCCGAACAGCGGCACATTGACCAGTGCGATGGTCACCATGACCGCGGTGCCTCCGGAGCCGATGATCATGGCGACGGTGACGCCCGCGATAAGCGCGGTGAACGACAGCATCACATCGAACAGCCTCTGTATGACGGTGTCGAGCCACCGGGCCAGTCCGCTCGCGAGGCCGATGAGGATTCCGGCGAGGGCACCGATCGGGACGGCGATCACGGTGGCGAACACGTCCTGGCGCAGCCCGTACAGCACCCGGGAGAACAGGTCGCGGCCGTACTCGTCGGTGCCGAGCGGATGCGCGCCCGACGGATGGGCGAGGGCGAGCGGCCCTTGCTGTGTCGGCGAGGCGGGTGCCAGCAGCGGGGCCAGCGCACCGGCCAGAACGAGCACCACGACGAGCCCGAGGCCCATGCTCAGCACCGGCCGGCGCAGCAGCCGCGACCAGCCTCCGCCACGGACGACGGCGGCGGTGGGGGTGGCCGTCGGCGGTGTCTCGGTGGTGGCGGTGGTGGTGGTCATGCTCACTCCATCCTGAGTCGGGGGTCGACGGCCGCGTGCAGCAGATCCGTCACGGTCTGCAGGACGACGAACACCGTGACCGTGATGAGCAGCAGATTCTGAACGACGAAGTAGTCGCTGCTCTTGAGGGAGTCGATGATGAGCTGGCCCACCCCCGGCCAGGCGAAGATGGCCTCCACCACGATCGCCCCGCCGAGCATCTGGCCGATCTGGATGCCGAGGACGGTCAGCACCGGTGGCAGGGCGTTCGGAAGCGCGTGGCACAGCACGATCCGTCGCCGCCGCAGGCCCTTCGCCGTGCCGATGCGGATGTAGTCCTCGCCGAAGACCCGCCGGATCGATGTCGACAGGAAGCGGGCGAGTACGGCGGCGGCGGGGAGGGCCAGGGCGAGGGCCGGCATGATCAGGTACTGCACCCCGATCTCCGGGTCCGCGAGCACGGAGACATGGCCGCCCGCGGGCAGGATCCGATGGGTGATGGCGAACACCATCACCAGGAGCACTCCACTGACGTACGGCGGTATCGCGAAGGCCAGCGCGGTGGCCGCGGCGGTCGCGCCGCGGACGAGGCGGCCCTTGGCCACGCCGAGGACGAGCCCGGCCAGGCCACCGAGCAGGACGGCCAGGACGATGGCGCCCAGGGTGAGTTCGAGGGTGTTGCCGAGGCCGTTGCCGATCAGGGTGGCGACCGGCACGCCACGTACGTAGGAGTCGCCCAGGTCGCCCGTCAGCACCCCGCCGAGCCAGGTCAGATACTGCTGGGGCAACGGGGCGTCCAGTCCCAGCTGGTGCCGGACGGCGGAGACGGTCTTGGCGGAGGCGTCCGGGCCCGCGGCGAGCACGGCGGGGTCGCCGGGTGCCAGGTGCAGCACGCTGAAGACCACGACCGATGCGATGGCGAGCACCGCGATGGCCGAGGGGACACGCCGGAGTGCGTAGCGGAGCATGAGGTCCTCCTCATGCCAGGTAGGCATGGTCGAGGTCGATGCCGTCGTACATGGTCCAGGCCAGGCCTTTGAGCGACGCCTGAATGGCATACGTATGGGTGCTGTTGATCAGGTCGATGACGAACTGCTGCTCAAGGAACAGCTGGTTGAGATCCCGGTAGGCGGCGGTCAGGGCGTCGCCCTCGCCGGTCCAGATATCATCGGCCAGGCGGCTGTACTCGGGATCCCGGAAGTTGGACGCGTTCTGCTGGGCGTTGAACGGCCAGGAGCCTTTGACGAGCGTCGACGGAGTCAGCTGCCCGAAGCCGTGGCCATTGACGAACAGGCCGGGGATCTTCCCGCTGACGAACATCTTCTGGTACTCGGCGTCCTGTTTGGGCTGCAGCCGGCAGGTGAGGCCGACGTCCTCGAGGTTCGCCTGCACGATCTGGGCGATCGCGGCGTTGGTCGCCAGTGTGTTGCTGTAGTACAGGTCAACCTTGGCGTCGGCCGCGCCGGACTGTCGCAGCAGACGTTTCGCCTTGCCCGGGTTGAGTGTGTAGGCCGCCGCCCGGTCGGGGTCCCAGGCGGCCGTTCCGGGTGACCACGGCAGGCTGCTCGGGCGGCCGATCCCGCCCAGCGCCTGGGCGAGAACCCGTTTCCGGTCGATCGCCCAGGCCACTGCCTGCCGTACCTCGACCTTGTCCAGCGGGGGGACCTCGACGTTGGCCCCGATGTAATAGGTGAGGTCGTGGGCATCGGACTGCACGAGGCGGAACCCCGGCCGGTCGCGGATACCGGCGGCGTCGAGCGGCGACAGATCGAGGGCCAGATGTGTCTGCCCGGAGCGCAGGGAGGCCACGGCGGACGACGACTGCGCGGCGATCGCGATCTCGATGCCGTCGAGGTAGGGACGGCCGGGCTTCCAGTAGTGGCGGTTGCGTTTCAGCGAGATGGACGAGCCCGGCTTGTAGGACTCGACGGTGAACGGTCCGGTGCCGATGATCTCGCGTCCCGAGGCGAGGTCGGTCACCGACTCCCGGTCGATCAGGACCATCATCTCGAACATGTCCCACACATTGCTGACGGCCTTGCCGAAACCCACCGTGACCTCGTGACCGCCGGTCCGCTCGGCCGAAGTGACCTGCTGGGCCACGGCCTTGACCTGGGAGCTGGTGGTGTCCTTCGTCAGATGGTCCAGGACGAACACGACGTCGTCAGGACCGAAGGGGCGGCCCGAGTGGAACGTCACATCGTCGCGCAGCTGGAAGACATAGGTCCGTCCGCCGTCCGACACCCGCCAGCTCTTCGCGAGCGACGGCCTTGGCCGCAGAGTCCTGTGGTCCAACTCGGTCAGCGTGTTGAAGACGGTGCGGCTCACCGAGAAGTTGGGGTTGATCTGTGACAGCAGGAAGGCGGGCAGGATGTCCGTGCCCTGGACCATGTGCAGGGTGCCGCCGTGCCGCGGCCCGCCTCCGGATCCTTGCTGTTCCG
This sequence comes from Streptomyces sp. NPDC059455, assembly GCF_042750115.1. Classification (NCBI taxonomy): domain Bacteria; kingdom Bacillati; phylum Actinomycetota; class Actinomycetes; order Kitasatosporales; family Streptomycetaceae; genus Streptomyces; species Streptomyces sp. NPDC059455. Next base: position 461 of record NZ_JBHYVB010000209.1, on the reverse strand, counting down.
CGACGGCACTGCGGCAGGCGGTGCTCAGCGGGCCCGCCCCGAGTGAGAGTCCCGCGGCGAGGACCGTGCGGCGTGCTGGCTGACCACGTTGTCCGGTCACGCTGGCTCCTACCGGGTTGCCCATTTAAATCAGAGTAGTTTATTTATCTGCGCTGGGCCGACCTTGCAACCGAAACCTCCGGGAGGTCAAGGGCCGGGACGCGCGGGACCGAGGCCGGGACCGAGGTGGAGTGAGGCCCCCGGCCGGAGGGAGTCAGGCCGCAGGAGCGGGGGCGAGTGGGTCGAGGAAGTCCGTCTCGGCGATGTCGAGGGCGAGGCGTACGGCACCGGTGACCACGGCTTGCTCGCGCAGGGGCGAGGCTTCGACGCGAGGCACGCGCGGGACGAGCTCGGTCAGCCGGGGACGCAGCGGCGGGAGCAGAACGAGATCGACTGGAATGCGGCGGGAGCCACCTCGATCC
>NZ_JBHYVB010000208.1:0-19834 GCF_042750115.1 Streptomyces sp. NPDC059455 | reverse complement strand
CATCCGCTGACGGCGGTCGTGCACACCGCAGGCGTGTTGGACGACGGTGTGATCGGCTCGCTCACCCCCGAGCGCGTCGACCGCGTCATGCGCCCGAAGGTGGACGCGGCTTGGAACCTCCATGAGCTGACCCGCGAGCTGGACCTGACCGCCTTCGTGCTGTTCTCCTCCGCCTCGGGTGTGTTCGGCACCCCCGGCCAGGGCAACTACGCGGCCGCCAACGCCTTCCTCGACGCCCTGGCCGCACACCGCCGCGCCGAGGGCCTGCCCGCCGTCTCACCGGCCTGGGGCCCCTGGGCGGGCGCCGGGATGGCCGGTGGCCTGGGCGAGGCCGACATCAGCCGGATGCGGCGCGCCGGACTGCCGCCGCTGTCCCCGGCGGAGGGCCTGGCGCTCCTGGACGCCGCGCTCACCACGGACGAGGTGGCACCGGTCCCGATGCGCGTGGACGCCGTGGCGCTGCGCGCCCAGGCCGCGGCGGGCGCGCTCGCGCCACTGCTGCGCGGGCTGGTGCGGGTCCCGGTGCGCCGCGCGGTGGACACCGCCGCGGGCGGCGGTTCCGCGCTGGCGGAGCGGCTGGCCGGGCTGAGCGCGGCCGAGCGGGACCGGCTGCTGCTGGACCTGGTCCGTACGCAGGTGGCGGCCGTCCTCGGCTATGCGGGCCCGCAGGCCGTCGAGGAGGGCCGGGCGTTCAAGGATCTGGGCTTCGACTCCCTGACCGCCGTCGAGCTGCGCAACCTGCTGCGCGAGGCCACCGGGCTGCGGCTGCCGCCGACGCTCGTCTTCGACTACCCCACCTCGACCGCCCTGGCGGGCCATCTGCGCCAGGAGATCGTCGGGGACCCGGCCGACGCGATCGTTCCCGACCGGGTGATCAGCGCGGTGGACCGCGACGACCCGATCGCGATCGTCGCGATGAGCTGCCGCTTCCCCGGCGGGGTGCACTCGCCCGAGGAGCTGTGGCAGTTGCTGGTGGCCGGTGACGACGCCATCACCCCGTTCCCCGCCGACCGCGGCTGGGACCTCGCCACCCTCTACAGCGACGACCCCGACCTCGAGGGCACCAGCTACACCCGCGAGGGCGGCTTCCTGCACGACGTGGCCGACTTCGACGCCTCGTTCTTCGGCATCTCGCCGCGCGAGGCGCTCGCGATGGACCCGCAGCAGCGGCTGCTGCTGGAGACCACCTGGGAGGCGTTCGAGCGGGCCGGGATCGACCCGGCCGCGCTGCGCGGCAGCCGTACCGGCGTCTACATCGGCTCCAACGACCAGGACTACCTGACCCTGTGGCTGAACGAGCCGCAGGGCCTCGAAGGCCACCTCGGCACCGGCAACTCCTCCAGCGTGGCCTCCGGCCGCCTCTCCTACGCCTTCGGGCTGGAAGGCCCGGCGGTCACCATCGACACCGCCTGCTCGTCCTCGGTGGTGGCGCTGCACCTGGCCGCGCAGGCGCTGCGCAACGGCGAATGCTCGCTCGCGCTGGCCGGTGCCGTCACGGTCATGTCCACCCCGGGCGCCTTCCTGGAGTTCAGCCGGCAGCGCGGACTGGCCGCCGACGGCCGGATCAAGGCGTTCTCCGGTGACGCCGACGGCACCAACTGGTCCGAGGGCGTGGGCCTGTTCCTGGTGGAGCGGCTGTCCGACGCCCGCAGGAACGGCCATCCGGTGCTCGCCGTGCTGCGCTCGACCGCCATCAACCAGGACGGCGCGTCCAACGGTCTGACGGCGCCCAACGGCCCGTCCCAGCAGCGCGTCATCCGGCAGGCCCTCGCCAACGCCGGTCTTTCGGCCACGGACATCGACGTCGTGGAGGCCCACGGCACCGGTACGACGCTCGGCGACCCGATCGAGGCCCAGGCGCTGCTCGCCACCTACGGCCAGGACCGGCCCGAGGACCGCCCGCTGTGGCTGGGCTCGGTGAAGTCCAACATCGGCCACACCCAGGCCGTGGCGGGCGCCGCCGGCATCATGAAGATGGTCATGGCGATGCGGCACGGTGTGCTGCCGCGGACCCTGCACGTCAGCGAGCCGACCCCGCATGTCGACTGGACCGCGGGTGACATCGAGCTGCTGACCGAGGCCCGGCCCTGGCCGGAGACCGGCCGTCCGCGCCGCGCGGGCGTGTCGTCGTTCGGCTTCAGCGGCACCAACTCGCACGCCATCATCGAGCAGGCCCCGGCCGTGGACGCGGTCTCCGCGCCCGCCCCGGAGCGCTCCCTGCCCGTCCTCGCCTGGCCGGTCTCGGCCCGTACCGAGGACGCGCTACGGGCCCAGGCCGCACGGCTGCGGCCCGCCGTGGCCGCCGGGGCCGACGGTCCGCGCCCACTCGACCTCGCGTACTCCCTGGCCACCTCGCGTGCCGCCCTGGAACACCGGGCCGTGCTGCTCGGCCGGGACGGCGACCTCCTCGGCGGCCAGCTCGCGGCGCTGGCCGAGGGGCGTGGTGCGGCGGGGCTCATCGAGGGCTCGGTGGCCGGTGGCAAGCTCGCCTTCCTCTTCACGGGGCAGGGGAGCCAGCGGCTGGGGATGGGGCGTGAGCTGTACGACGCCTATCCGGTGTTCGCGGAGGCTGTGGACACGGTGTGTGCGGAGCTGGACGCGCACCTTGCGCAGCCTTTGAAGGACATCCTGTTCGGGGAGGACACCGAGGCGCTCGACCAGACCGGATTCACTCAGCCCGCGCTGTTCGCGGTCGAGGTGGCGCTGTTCCGGCTGGTCGAGGCGTGGGGTCTGAAGGCGGACTTCCTGTCCGGCCACTCCATCGGGGAGCTGGCCGCCGCACACGTGGCCGGTGTGCTCTCGCTCGCCGACGCGTGCACGCTGGTGGCCGCGCGCGGGCGGTTGATGCAGGAGCTTCCGGCCGGTGGCGCGATGATCGCCGTCCAAGCGTCCGAGGACGAGGTGACGCCGCTGCTCAACGAGCGTGTCTCGATCGCCGCGCTCAACGGGCCCACGTCCGTCGTCATCGCTGGCGACGAGGACGCGGCTCTGGAGATCGCTTCCGGTTTCGAGGCGCAGGGCCGTAAGACCAAGCGGCTCACCGTGAGCCACGCGTTCCACTCCCCACGTATGGACGGCATGCTGGACGCGTTCCGCGAGGTGGCGCAGGGGTTCACGTACGAGGCCCCGCGCATCCCGATCGTCTCCAACCTCACCGGCGAGCTGATCTCCACCGAGGAGATCACCAGTCCCGAATTCTGGGTGCGCCACGTCCGCGAGGCCGTCCGCTTCCTCGACGGCATCCGCGCTCTCGAAGCCCAGGGTGTCACCACGTACGTCGAGCTGGGCCCCGACGGTGTCCTCACCGCCATGGCCCAGGAGTGCGTGACCGGCGAGGACGCCGCCTTCGCCGCCGTGCTGCGCAAGGACCGCCCCGAGGCCGAGACCGTCACCACGGCGCTCGCCCAGGCGTATGTCCGGGGCGCCGAGGTGGACTGGGCCGGGTACTTCGCCGGGACCGGCGCACACCGCGTCGACCTGCCGACGTACGCGTTCCAGCGCCGCCGCTACTGGCCGGACACCGCCCCGGAGGCCGGGACCCCGGCCGAGGGTGCCGTGGACGCGGTGGACGCGCGGTTCTGGGAGGCCGTGGAGCGCGAGGACTGGGAGTCGCTCGCCGGTGAGCTGCGGGTCGAGGGCGACCAGCCGCTCAGCGCGGTGCTGCCCGCCCTTTCGTCGTGGCGCCGCGCCCAGCGCGAGCGGTCCGCCGCCGACGGCCACCTCTACAACGTGATGTGGAAGCCGCGTCAGCAGGGCGGCCCGTCGGGCTCCTCGGCCCCGTCGGGCTCCCCGGCCCCGTCGGGCACCTGGCTGACCGTCGTCCCGGCGAGCCACGCCGACGACCCGCGGATCACCGCCGTGGCCGACGATCTGACCCGCCGCGGCGTGCGGGTCGTACGCCTCGAACTGGACGCCGTGGACATCGACCCCGCCGCCGTGGCCGACCGCCTCGCCGCGGCGTCGGCCGACGGCCCGGTGGCCGGGGTGCTGTCCCTGCTGGCGCTGGACGAGCGGCCGCACCCGGAGCATCCGGCGGTGCCGGTCGGCCTCGCGCTGACCGGTGCGCTGGCCGAGGCGCTGGCGCGGCGGGGCGACGACGCCCCGGCACGGCTGTGGTGCGCCACCCGGGGCGCGGTCTCGACCGGCGGCGCCGACCGGCTGGACAGCGCCACCCAGGCCCAGGTCTGGGGCTACGGCCGCGTGGTCGCCCTGGAGCAGCCCGAGCGCTGGGGCGGTCTGGTGGACCTGCCGGAGACCGTGGACGAGCGGGCGCTGGACCGGCTCGCGGCCGTGCTCGCCGGGTCCGACGACGAGGACCAGGTGGCGATCCGCGCCACCGGGGTCTTCGTACGCCGCCTCGTCCCGGCCCCGCGCACCGCGGCCACCGCGGCGGCCGAGCCCTGGACGCCGCGCGGCACCGTGCTGGTGACCGGTGGCACGGGCGCCCTGGGACGGCATGTGGCCCGCTGGCTGGCGGACCACGGCGCGGAGCGGCTGGTGCTGCTCAGCCGCCGTGGCCCCGACGCGCCGGGCGCGGCCGAGATCGTGGCCGAACTGTCCGGCACCGACACCGCCGTGACCGTCGAGGCGTGCGATGTGGCCGACCGCCACGCGCTCGCCGCGCTGGTGGAGAAGCTGGCCGCCAACGGCACCCCGGTCCGGGCCGTGGTGCACTCGGCCGGGATCTCCCAGGAGCCCGGCACCGGCACCGAACTCCCCGAGTTCGCCCGGATCGTGGCGGCCAAGACGACCGGTGCGGTCCACCTCGACGCCCTCTTCGACGGCGACACCGAGCTGGACGCCTTCGTGCTCTTCTCCTCGATCGCCGGGGTGTGGGGCAGTGGCGGCCAGGGCGCCTACGCGGCCGGAAACGCGTTCCTCGACGCGCTGGCCGAACAGCGCCGGGCCCGTGGCCTGCCCGCCACCTCCGTGGCCTGGGGCCCGTGGGCGGAGGGCGGCATGGCCGCCGAGGGCGACGCCGAGGAGCAGCTGCGCCGCCGTGGACTGCCGCCCATGGCACCCGAGTTGAACATGGTGGCCTTCCAGCGGGTGCTCTCCCGCGAGGAGACCGCCGTGACGGTGGCCGATGTCGACTGGGAGCGTTTCGCCCCGGCCTTCACCGCCGCCCGCCCCCGCCCGCTGATCGACGATCTGCCGCAGGTGGCCAAGGCCCTGCGCGGCGGCGGCGACGGCGAGCCGGCGGACAAGGCGGCGGCCGACGGCGCGTCGGGCCTGCGCGAGCGGCTCGCCGGGCTGTCCGCGGCCGAGCGCGAGGACGCGGTGCTCGAGCTGGTCCGCACCCATGTGGCCAGTGCCCTCGGCCACGCCTCCGCCGACGAGGTCGAGGCCGGGCGCGCCTTCAACGAGCTGGGCTTCGACTCGCTCACCGCGGTCGAACTGCGCACCCGGCTCGGCGCGGCCACCGGCCTCAAGCTGCCCGCCAGCCTGGTCTACGACTACCCGACACCGGCCGCGCTCGCCGAGCACCTGCGGACCGAACTGGTCCCGGACGGACCGGGCCACGGGCCCGGCCACGCCCTGCCCGATGTGGACCTCGATCCGCGGGACGCCGAGCTGCGCCGCACCCTGGCCACCATCCCGATGAGCCGGATCCGGGAGGCCGGGCTGCTGGACACGCTGCTCAGGCTGGCCGATCCACAAGCCGCCACTTCCGACCCCAGCGGCGCCGAGGACGAGGCGGAGTCCATCGACGAGATGGACGTCCAGCACCTCATCGACATGGCGCTCGACCTCGACAGCCTCGACGGCAACGATTCCTGACGCGGGCCCAAGCACGGAGTACACGATGACAACCCCCAACGAAAAGCTCGTTGACGCGCTGCGGGCCTCGCTGAAGGAAACCGAGCGGCTGCGGAAACAGAACCAGCAGCTCACCGACGCCTCCCGGGAACCAATCGCGATCGTCGGCATGAGCTGCCGGTTCCCCGGCGGCGTCGGCAGCCCCGAGGAGCTGTGGCGGCTCGTGGCGGACGGCCAGGACGCCATCTCCGGCTTCCCCGACGACCGCGGCTGGGACATCGAGGCGCTGTACGACCCGGACCCGGAGCGCGAGGGCACCTTCTACGCCCGCGGGGGCGGCTTCCTGTACGACGCCGACCGGTTCGACCCGGGCTTCTTCGGGATCTCGCCGCGCGAGGCGCTCGCGATGGACCCGCAGCAGCGGCTGCTGCTGGAGACGTCGTGGGAGGCGTTCGAGCGGGCCGGGATCGACCCGGCGACGGTGCGGGGCTCGCGCACCGGTGTGTTCGTCGGCGCGTCCACGCAGGCGTACGGGGCGGGAGAGTACGACCTGCCGGAGGGTGTCGAGGGCCATCTGCTCACCGGCACCGCCTCCAGCGTCGCGTCCGGACGGCTCTCCTACGCCTTCGGTCTCGAGGGCCCGGCGGCCACCATCGACACCGCCTGTTCGTCGTCCTCGGTCGCGCTGCACCTGGCGGTCCAGGCGCTGCGGCAGAGCGAGTGCTCGCTCGCGGTGGCGGCGGGCGCGACCGTGCTGTCCTCCCCGGATGTGTTCGTGGAGTTCAGCCGTCAGCGCGGACTCTCCGCCGACGGCCGCTGCAAGTCCTTCGCGGCCTCGGCCGATGGCACGGGCTGGTCCGAGGGTGTCGCGGTGCTGCTGGTCGAGCGGCTGTCGGACGCGCGCAGGAACGGCCACCCGGTACTCGCGGTGGTGCGTGGCTCGGCGGTCAACCAGGACGGTGCGTCCAACGGTCTGACGGCGCCGAACGGCCCGTCGCAGCGGCGTGTCATCCGGCAGGCCCTGGAGAACGCCCGGCTCTCCGCCGCCGACGTGGACGCGGTCGAGGCGCACGGCACGGGCACGACCCTCGGCGACCCCATCGAGGCCCAGGCGCTGCTGGCCACGTACGGCAGGGAGCGGCCCGAAGGCCGGCCGCTGTGGCTCGGCTCGCTGAAGTCGAACCTCGGCCACACCCAGAACGTCGCCGGTATCGGCGGCGTCATCAAGATGGTCATGGCGATGCGGCACGGGGTGCTGCCGCGGACGCTGCACGTGGACGAGCCCACCCCGCATGTCGACTGGTCGGCCGGCGAGGTGTCCCTGCTGACCGAGGCGCGGCCGTGGCCCGAGACCGGCCGGCCGCGCCGGGCGGGTGTGTCGTCGTTCGGCGTGAGCGGCACGAATGTGCACACCATCATCGAGCAGGCGCCGGAGGCGGAGGCCGCGGAGGCGCCTTCGGGTGCTGTGGTGACGCCGTCGGTGCTGCCGTGGGTGCTCTCGGGTCGGGGTGCGGCCGCGCTGCGTGCTCAGGCGGAGCGGCTGGTGGCGCATGTGGAGGGGCGCGACGAGCTCCGTCCGGTGGATGTGGGGTTCTCGCTGGCGACCGGGCGGTCGGCCTTTGAACACCGTGCGGTGGTGGTGGCCGAGGGCCGGGACGGGCTGCTGGCCGGTTTGGGTGCGCTGGCGCGAGAGGAGTCCGCGCCCGGCCTGGTCGAGGGTTCGGTGGCCGGTGGCAAGGTGGCGTTCCTGTTCACGGGGCAGGGGAGCCAGCGGCTGGGGATGGGGCGTGAGCTCTACCAGGCGTATCCGGTCTTCGCCGAGGCGCTGGACGCGGTGTGCGCGGAGCTGGATCCGCATCTTGCACGGCCGCTGCGGGATGTGTTGTTCGGCGAGGACGCGGCGGAGCTGGACCAGACCGGGTTCACTCAGCCCGCGCTGTTCGCGGTTGAGGTGGCGCTGTTCCGGTTGGTTGAGGCATGGGGTCTGAAGGCGGACTTCCTCTCCGGGCACTCGATCGGTGAGCTTGCCGCCGCGCATGTGGCGGGTGTGTTGTCGCTGGCGGACGCTGCGAAGTTGGTGGCGGCGCGTGGGCGGTTGATGCAGGAGCTGCCCGCCGGTGGCGCGATGATCGCCATCCAGGCGTCCGAGGACGAGGTGCTGCCGCTGCTGACCGAGCGTGTCTCGATCGCCGCGCTCAACGGCCCGTCGTCCGTGGTCATCGCGGGTGATGAGGACGCGGCGGCTGAGCTCGCGGCGGGTTTCGAGGCGCGGGGTCGTAAGACCAAGCGGCTCACGGTCAGCCACGCGTTCCACTCGCCGCGCATGGACGGGATGCTCGACGCGTTCCGCGAGGTGGCGCAGGGGCTTACGTACGAGGCCCCGCGCATTCCGATCGTCTCCAGCCTCACCGGCGCGGTCGTCTCCGCCGACGAGATCACGACCCCCGACTTCTGGGTCCGTCACGTCCGTGAGGCCGTGCGCTTCCTCGATGGCGTACGGACCCTCGAGGCGCAGAACGTCTCCACGTTCATCGAGCTGGGACCGGACGGTGTGCTCACCGCCATGGCCCAGGACTGCGTGACCGACTCCGCGTCCGACGCCGCGTTCATCTCCGCGCTGCGCAAGGACCGTCCCGAGGCGGAGGCGCTGACCACGGCCGTCGCCCGCGCCCATGTGCGCGGTGTGGCGGTGGACTGGGCCGCGTACTTCGCCGGTACTGGCGCCCACCGCGTCGACCTGCCGACGTACGCCTTCCAGCGCGAGCGGTTCTGGCTGGAGCCGGGCGCGGCCTCCGTGGGTGATGTGGCGTCCGTGGGGCTGGAGTTGGCGGGGCATCCGCTGTTGGGCGCCGCGGTGCCGCTGGCGGAGTCCGACGGGCTGGTGTTCACGGGACGGCTGGGTCTCGACACCCATCCGTGGCTGGCCGAGCACACGGTCCGGGACGCGGTGGTGGTGCCGGGCTCGGCGTTCGTCGAGCTTGCCGTCCGGGCCGGTGACCAGCTCGGCTGTGACTTCCTCGACGAGCTGACCCCGCACACCCCGCTGGTGCTGCCCGTACGCGGTGGCATCCGGCTGCAGGTCACGGTCGGCGCGCCGGACGACGCCGGGCACCGCTCGTTCACCGTCTCCTCCCGTGCGGAGGACGCCGCCGCCGACACGGCGTGGGTGCGCAACGCGAGCGGTGTGCTCGCCTCCGGCGCCCCCGGCCCGTCGTTCGACCTGGCCGAGTGGCCGCCGACCGCCGCCGAGGCCATCGAGCCCGCGACGCTCTACGCCCGGCTGGCCGAGGACGGGCTGCGGTACGGCCCGGCGTTCCAGGGGCTCACGGCCGCCTGGCGGCGCGGGGACGAACTCTTCGCCGAGGTCAGGCTGGACGACGACACCAAGCCCGGCGCGGAGGAGTTCGCCGTCCACCCGGCGCTGCTGGACGCCGCCCTGCACGTCCTCCACGGCCGCGACGGCGCCCAGCTGACCGACGGCTGGCAGGGCGTCTCCCTGTACGCGGAGGGCGCGTCCGCGCTGCGTGTACGGATCGCGCCCGCCGGAGCCGGCACGGTGTCCCTGACGCTCGCCGATGCCACGGGCGAGCCGGTCGCCGCCGTGGACGGCCTGCGCTGCCGTCCGTTGCCCGACGACCTCATCGGTGACGTGGACGTGGCGCGGCAGAGCCTGTTCCGGCTGGACTGGGTGGCCCCGCAGACCGCCTCCGCCGGTCCGGACGCCGCCGCCCGCCGTATCGTCCTGGGCGAGGACCCGTTCGGACTGGTCGCGGCCGGGGTGGCCGCCGACTCCGCCCCCGACCTGGCCGCGCTGGGCGCGGCCGTCGAAGCGGGCGACACCGCCGCCCCGGAGTTGGTCCTCGCGTCCTTCGCGCCCCTATCCGGCGACGCGAACGAGAACGTGGCCGAGGCCGCGCACCGGGAGGCGCGGCGTGCCCTGGCCCTGGTGCAGGGCTGGCTGGCCGATGAGCGGTTCGGCGCGTCCCAGCTGGTGCTCGTCACCCGGGGCGCGATGGCCACCGACGCCGAAGAGGGCGTCACCGACCTGGCGCACGCGCCCCTGTGGGGTCTGGTGCGCTCCGCCGAGACCGAGAACCCCGGCCGTTTCGTCCTCGTGGACGTAGACGAGGCCGCTGGGGCGGCTGAAGCCGCCGGGGTCGCCGGGGCCGCCGAGGTCGTCTGGACGGCTGGCGCCGCTGGGTCCGGCGAGGCGGCTGGCGTCGCCGAGGTCGCCGGGACGGCTGAAGCCGCCGGGACCGCCGAGTCCGCCGAGTCCGCCGAGTCCGCTGGGACCGCTGGCGCCGCCGAGCTCCCCGGCACCTTCGCCGACGTGCTCTCCGGCGCCCTGGCCACCGGCGAGCCTGAGCTCGCCCTGCGTGCGGGCCGCGCCCTCGCCCCCCGCCTGACCCGCGCCCTGGCCCCGGCCTCGGGCTCCGGTTCGGCCCTGGGCTCGGCCCTGGGGTCGGGTTCGGCCCTGGGGTCGGGTTCGGCCCTGGGCTCGGCCCTGGGGTCGACTTCGGCCCTGGGCTCGGCCCTGGCCTCGGGCTCGGCCTCGGAGTCGGGTTCGGCCCTGGGGTCGACTCCGGCCTCGGCCCCGGCCCTGGGCTCGGCCCTGACCCTGGGCTCGGCCCCGGCCCTGGGCTCGGCCCCGGCCCTGGGCTCGGCCCCGACGTCGGACTCGGCCGCGGCTCCGAACAACAACTCCCTGCCCGCCGCCCCCGCGTTCGACGCCGACGGCACCGTGCTCATCACCGGCGGCACCGGCGCCCTGGGCCGACTGCTCGCCCGCCACCTCGTGGCCGAGCACGGCGTACGTCACCTGCTGCTGACCAGCCGCCGTGGCGCGGACGCCGACGGCGCCGCCGAGCTGGCCGCCGAACTCCGTACGCGGGGCGCCGAGGTCACCCTCGCCGCCTGCGACGCCGCGGACCGCGACGCGCTCGCCGCGACCCTGGCCGCCGTCCCGGCCGAGCATCCGCTGACGGCCGTCGTGCACCCCCCCGGGGTGCGGGACGCGGCCCCGCGCCGGGCCGGCCGCGCCCCGGCCCCCCGCCCCGCCCGAGCCCCCGCGGCCGCCGGGCGCCCCCCCCGCGGGTGGGCGCCCCCCCGCCACGGCCGCCGCCCTGACGCCCGAGCAGCTGGCGCGGGTGCTGCGTCCGAAGGTGGACGCGGCGTGGAATCTGCACGAGCTGACCCGCGGCCTCGACCTGTCGGCGTTCGTGCTGTTCTCCGCCATCGCGGGCACGCTGGGTGGTGCGGGCCAGGCCAACTACGCCGCGGCCAACGTCTTCCTCGACGCGCTCGCCGCACACCGCCACGCCACCGGTCTGCCCGCCACCTCGCTGGTGTGGGGCCTGTGGGCCCAGTCGGACGGGATCACCGGCGGTCTGACCGAGACCGATCTGCTGCGGCTGGCCCGCAGCGGCATGGGCGCCCTCACCGACGACGAGGGCATGGCGCTCTTCGACGCCGCCCGCCGCACCGGCCGTACCCTGCTGATCCCGGCCCGTCTCGACCTCGCCGCGCTGCGCTCCGCCGCCGGATCCGGCCCGGTCCCGGCGCTGCTGCGCGGGCTGATCCGGACCACCGGCCGGCGCACGGCCGTGGGCGCGCTCGCCGCCGGTTCGTCCCTGGCCGAGCGGCTGCGCGCGCTCTCCCCGAACGAGCGCCGCCGGACGCTGCTGGACCTCGTACGCGGCCATGTGGCCACGGCCCTCGGCCACGCCTCCGCCGATGCCATCGAGGCGCGCCGGGCCTTCAAGGAGCTGGGTTTCGACTCGCTCACCGCCGTCGAACTGCGCAACCGGCTCTCCGCCGCCACCGGGCTCAAGCTGCCCACCACGATCGTCTTCGACCACCCCAACCCCACCGTCCTCGCCGACCATCTGCGCGCCGAACTCCTCGGCCCGGACGAGAACGAGGCCGAGGCCGAGCAGTCGGACCCGGCGCTCGCCGCCACCGCCGCCTCCCTCGCCGACGACCCGATCGCCATCGTCGCGATGGGCTGCCGCTACCCCGGCGACGTCCGCTCGCCCGAGGACCTGTGGCAGCTCGTGGCCACGGGCTCGGACGCCATCACCGGATTCCCCGTCAACCGCAACTGGGAGAGCCAGTGGGCGGCGGACGGCGACGAGGCCGACGCGGGCCCGTCCGACTACGCCCGCGCCGGTGGCTTCCTGCACGAAGCGGACCTCTTCGACGCGGCGTTCTTCGGGATCTCGCCGCGTGAGGCGCTGGCCATGGACCCGCAGCAGCGGCTGCTGCTGGAGACGTCGTGGGAGGTCTTCGAGCGGGCCGGGATCGACCCGGACTCGATGCGCGGCCGCTCGGTCGGCGTGTTCGTGGGCGCGGCCTACAGCGGCTACGACGCGGGTCTGGAGCAGGCCGGTTCGGAGGTCGCGGGCCATGTGATGACGGGCAACGCGGGCAGTGTCATGTCCGGCCGTATCGCCTACGCCCTCGGTCTGGAGGGCCCGGCGGTCACCGTCGACACGGCGTGCTCGTCGTCGCTGGTGGCGCTGCACTGGGCGATCCAGGCGCTGCGCCAGGGCGAGTGCACGATGGCGCTCGCGGGCGGTGTCACGGTGATGACGACGCCCGGCCACTTCACCGAGTTCAGCCGCCAGGGCGGCCTCGCCGCCGACGGCCGCTGCAAGGCGTTCGCGGCGGGTGCGGACGGCACCGGCTGGGGCGAGGGCGTCGGCATGCTGCTCGTGGAGCGGCTGTCGGACGCCCGGCGCAACGGCCACCAGGTGCTGGCCGTGGTGCGCGGCTCGGCCGTCAACCAGGACGGTGCGAGCAATGGCCTGACGGCGCCGAACGGCCCGTCCCAGCAGCGCGTCATCCGCAAGGCGCTCATCAGCGCCGGGCTGACCAGCGGCGATGTGGATGTGGTCGAGGCACACGGCACGGGCACCACGCTGGGCGACCCGATCGAGGCGCAGGCGCTGCTCGCCACGTACGGCCAGGAGCGCGCCCCGGAGCAGCCGCTGTGGCTGGGCTCCATCAAGTCCAACATCGGCCACGCCCAGGCGGCGGCCGGTGTCGCCGGAATCATCAAGATGGTGATGGCGATGCGGCACGGTGTGCTGCCGCAGACGCTGCACGTGGACGAGCCGTCGCCGCATGTCGACTGGACGTCCGGTGACATCGCGCTGCTGACGGAGCGGATGGCGTGGCCGGAGACCGGCCGCGCGCGCCGGGCCGCGGTGTCGTCGTTCGGCATCAGCGGCACCAACGCGCACACCATCATCGAGCAGGCCCCGGCCATCGCCGCCGAGTCGGTGGCGAGCGACGCCGAGCAGGACGGCTCCGGTGTGGTGCTGCCGTACGCGCTCTCCGCCAAGGGCACCGACGCCCTGCGCGCCCAGGCCGAGCGGCTGTACGCCCATCTGACCGCACAGCCCGCCCTCGAACCGGCCGACATCGCCCACACCCTGGCCACCGGCCGTGCCGCGCTCGACCACCGCGCGGTGCTGGTCGCGGATGGCAGGGACAACCTGCTGGCCGGTCTGGAGGCGCTGGCGCGGGGTGAGTCCGCGCCGGGGCTGGTCGAGGGCGCGGTCGCGGAGGGCGAGACGGCGTTCCTGTTCACGGGGCAGGGGAGTCAGCGGCTGGGGATGGGTCGTGAGCTGTACGACGCCTATCCGGTGTTCGCGGAGGCGCTGGACGCGGTGTGTGCGGAGCTGGACGCGCACCTTGAGCGGCCGTTGAAGACGGTGCTGTTCGGGGACGATGCCGAGGCGCTGGATCGGACGGGGTTCACTCAGCCCGCGTTGTTCGCGGTTGAGGTGGCGCTGTTCCGTTTGGTGGAGGCGTGGGGGCTGACGCCGGACTATCTGTCGGGGCATTCGATTGGTGAGTTGGCCGCCGCGCATGTGGCGGGTGTGCTGTCGCTGGCGGACGCCGCGAAGTTGGTGGCGGCTCGTGGGCGGTTGATGCAGGAGCTGCCCGCCGGTGGCGCGATGATCGCGGTGCAGGCGTCGGAGGACGAAGTGGCGCCGCTGCTCAACGAGCGGGTCAGCATCGCAGCCCTCAACGGTCCCACCTCCGTCGTTATCGCGGGTGATGAGGACGCGGCGGCTGAGATCGCGGCGGGTTTCGAGGCGCAGGGTCGTAAGATCAAGCGGCTCACGGTCAGCCACGCGTTCCACTCCCCGCGTATGGACGGCATGTTGGAGGCTTTCCGCGAGGTTGCGGAGGGGCTTACGTACGAGGCCCCGCGTATCCCGATCGTCTCCAACCTCACCGGAAACGTGGTTTCCGCCGAAGAGATCGCGACCGCCGACTTCTGGGTGCGCCACGTCCGCGAGGCCGTCCGCTTCCTCGACGGTGTCCGCACCCTCGAGGCCCAGGGCGTCACCACCTTCATCGAGCTCGGCCCCGACGGTGTCCTGACCGCCATGGCCCAGGAGTGCGTCACCGACGCCGACGCGGCCGCCTTCGTCTCCGCGCTGCGCAAGGACCGTCCCGAGGCCGAGGCGCTGACCACGGCCGTCGCCCGCGCGTCTGTGCGTGGCGTGGCGCCGGACTGGGCCGCGTACTTCGCCGGGACCGACGCGCACCGCGTCGATCTGCCGACGTACGCCTTCCAGCACCGCCGCTACTGGCCGGAGGAGCCGGTGGCGAGCCTGGCCGCCGCCGCGGGTGTCGACGGCTGGCGGTACCAGGTGGCGTGGAAGCCGCTGTCGCTGGGCTCCGCGGCCCGGCTGTCCGGGGTGTGGCTCGTCGTCGCTCCCGCCGAGGGCGTCGCTCCCGCCGAGGACTCCGCCGCCGACGCGTGGGCGGACGGTGTCGTCCGTACGTTGACCGAGCGGGGCGCCGAGGTGCGGCGGCTCGACCTGGCCGACGGTGCCGCCGAGGACCGCGCGTCCATCGCCGAGCGGCTGCGTACGGCGGCCGACGGTGGCGCCGTGGCCGGTGTGCTCTCGCTGCTGGCCACCGGGGATGCCGACGCCTTGCTGCCCACGGCCGCCCTCGTGCAGGCCATGGGCGACGCCGCGATCGACGCGCCGCTGTGGTGTGCCACCCGGGGCGCGGTCTCGACGGGCCGTCAGGGCGAGCTGGTGGACCCGGCTCGCGCCCAGGTCTGGGGCCTCGGCCGGGTGGCGGCCCTGGAGCTGCCCGACCGCTGGGGGGGTCTCATCGACCTCCCCGAGACGATGACCGACCGGGTGCTGTCGCGGCTCGCGGTGGTGCTCGCCGGGGCCGGGGACGAGGACCAGATCGCCGTCCGCGCCTCCGGGGTGTTCGGCCGCCGGCTGGCGCGGGCGACCGCACGGCAGGTGGCGGAGTCCGAGGGCTGGAACGCTCACGGCACGGTGCTGGTGACGGGCGGTACGGGTGCGCTGGGCGGCCAGGTGGCCCGCTGGCTGATCGACAAGGGCGCCGAGCACGTGGTGCTCACCAGCCGCCGTGGCCTCGACGCCCCGGGCGCGGCCGAGCTGCGCGATGAACTCGCCGCGTCCGGCGCCCGGATCACGGTCGCCGCGTGCGATGTGGCCGACCGCGAGGCCCTGGCCGGGCTGCTGGCCGACCTCCCCGCCGAGCTCCCGCTGACGGCCGTGGTGCACGCGGCCGGGGTACTGGACGACGGCGTCCTGGAGTCGCTGATCCCCGAGCGCTTCGCCACCGTCCTGCGTGCGAAGGCCGACGCCGCGCTCGCGCTGGACGAGCTGACACGCGATCTCGACCTGTCCGCGTTCGTGCTGTTCTCCTCGACCAGCGGCACCGTGGGCGCCGCGGGACAGGCCAACTACGCCGCCGCGAACGCCTTCCTGGACGCGCTCGCCGAACGGCGGCGCGCCGAGGGTCTGCCCGCCACCTCGATCGCCTGGGGCCCGTGGGCCGCGGGCGGCATGGCCGCCGACGAGGCGCTGGAGCAGCGCATGCGCCGCGCCGGGATGCCGCCGATGGACGCCGATCTCGCGATCGACGCCCTGGAGCGCGCCCTCGGCCTGGGCGACGCGGCCGTGACCGTGGCGGACGTCGACTGGGACCGGTTCGCGCCGGGCTTCACCGCGGGCCGCCCCAGCCCCCTGCTGGCCGACCTGCCCGAGGTGCGCCAGGCCGCCGCCACCGCCACCGCGACCAGCGAGGCCGCGCCCGCCGAGACGGCCTCCGCGCTCGCGCGGCGGCTCCTCGGCCTGCCCGAGGCGGAGCGCCACCGGGCGCTGCTGGATCTCGTACGGACCCATGTGGCGGAGGTCCTCGGCCACGCCGATGTGTCCGACATCAGCGCCGAACGGGCCTTCCGCGAGATCGGCTTCGACTCCCTCACCGCCGTCGAACTGCGCAACGGCCTCAACGCCGCCACCGATCTGCGGCTGCCCGCCACCCTCGTCTACGACTACCCGACGCCGCTCGCCCTCGCCGACCACCTCTTCGCCGAACTGCTCGGCGGGCAGGCGGTGGCCACGGGTGGCGCGTCGCCGGTGGCGGGCGTGGTGGCCGACGACGATCCGATCGCGATCGTCGCGATGAGCTGCCGCTTCCCGGGTGGTGTGCGCACCCCCGAGGAGCTGTGGCGGCTGCTGGTGTCCGGTACGGACGTCATCTCGGACATGCCCGCCGACCGCGGCTGGGACCTCCACACGCTCTACAACCCGGACCCGGACGTCGAGGGCACCTCATACGTACGCGAGGGCGGCTTCCTGCGGGACGCGGCCGACTTCGACCCGGCGTTCTTCGGCATCTCGCCGCGTGAGGCCCTGGCCATGGACCCGCAGCAGCGGTTGCTGCTGGAGACCTCGTGGGAGGCGTTCGAGCGGGCCGGTATCGACCCGGCGACGCTGCGCGGCTCCACCGCCGGTGTCTTCGTCGGCACCAACGGCCAGGACTACCTGTCCCTGCTGCTGGGCGACTCGCAGGGCCTCGAAGGCCACATGGGCACGGGCAACGCGGCCAGCGTGATCTCGGGCCGGCTCGCCTACACCTTCGGGCTCGAAGGCCCGGCGGTCACCATCGACACCGCCTGCTCCTCCTCGCTGGTCGCCCTCCACTCGGCGATCCAGGCGCTGCGCGGCGGCGAGTGCTCGATCGCGCTCGCGGGCGGTGTGACCGTGATGTCCACGCCCGGTGTGTTCGTGGACTTCAGCCGTCAGCGCGGACTCGCGGAGGACGGCCGGATCAAGGCGTTCGCGGCCGAGGCGGACGGCACCGGCTGGGGCGAGGGCGTCGGCATGCTGCTCGTCGAGCGGCTGTCGGACGCGCGGCGCAACGGCCACCCGGTGCTCGCGCTCGTGCGCGGCACGGCGGTCAACCAGGATGGTGCGTCGAATGGTCTGACGGCGCCGAACGGTCCGTCGCAGCAGCGGGTGATCCGGCAGGCGCTGGCGGGCGCGGGGTTGTCGGCGTCCGAGGTGGACGCGGTCGAGGCCCACGGCACGGGCACCAAGCTGGGTGACCCGATCGAGGCGCAGGCACTGCTTGCCACGTACGGCCAGGACCGGGCGGAGGGGCAGCCGCTGCTGCTCGGCTCCATCAAGTCCAACATCGGCCACACGCAGGCCGCCGCCGGTGTCGCCGGTGTGATGAAGATGGTCCTCGCCATGCGGCACGGGGTGCTGCCGAGGACGCTGCACGTGGACGAGCCCACCCCGCATGTGGACTGGTCGGCGGGCGACATCAGCCTGCTGACGGAGGCGCGGGAGTGGCCGGAGACGGGCCATCCGCGTCGTGCGGGCATCTCGTCGTTCGGCTTCAGCGGCACCAACGCCCACGCCGTGCTGGAAGAGGCCCCGGCGGCTGTCGCTGAGGCTGTCGCGGACACCGATGAGGGCCGGGCGGCCCTGCCGGTGCTGCTCTCGGCCCGTACGGAAGACGGGCTGCGCGCCCAGGCCGAGCAGCTGCGCGGCCACCTGACCGCGCGGACCGACCTCCGCACGGCAGACCTCGGCTACGCGCTCGCCGTGGGCCGCTCGGCCTTCGAGGAGCGCGCGGCGCTGGTCGCCGAGGACCGGGACGGGCTGCTGTCCGGCCTGGCGGCGCTCGCCGAGGGTCGTACGGCGGCCGGGCTCGTGCGGGGCTCGGTGGCCGGTGGCCGGGTGGCGTTCCTCTTCACGGGGCAGGGCAGCCAGCGGCTCGGCATGGGCCGTGAGCTGTACTACGCGTACCCGGTGTTCGCGGAGGCACTGGACGCGGTCTGCGATGAGCTGGACGCGCACCTTGAGCGGCCGTTGAAGACGGTGCTGTTCGGGGATGACGCCGAGGCGTTGGATCGGACGGGGTTCACTCAGCCCGCGTTGTTCGCGGTTGAGGTGGCGTTGTTCCGGCTGGTCGAGGCGTGGGGTATCAAGGCGGACTTCCTCTCCGGTCACTCGATTGGTGAGCTGGCCGCCGCGCATGTGGCGGGTGTGCTCTCGCTCGCGGATGCCGCGAAGTTGGTGGCGGCGCGTGGGCGGTTGATGCAGGAGCTTCCGGCGGGTGGCTCGATGATCGCGGTGCAGGCGTCGGAGGACGAGGTGCTGCCGCTGCTCACCGATGGCGTGAGCATCGCCGCCCTCAACGGGCCTACGTCCGTTGTCATCGCGGGTGATGAGGACGAGGCTGTCGCCATCGCTGCTTCGTTCGAGACGCAGGGCCGTAAGACCAAGCGGCTCACCGTGAGCCACGCGTTCCACTCGCCCCGTATGGACGGGATGCTGGAGGCGTTCCGCGAGGTGGCGCAGGGGCTCACGTACGAGGCCCCCCGTATCCCGATCGTTTCCAACCTCACCGGGAACGTGGTCTCCGCCGAGGAGATCACGACGGCCGACTTCTGGGTGCGCCACGTGCGCGAGGCCGTGCGCTTCCTGGACGGCATCCGCACTCTCGAAGCGCGCAGCGTCACCACGTTCATCGAGCTGGGCCCGGACGGGGTCCTGACCGCGATGGCACAGGAGTGCGTGACCGACTCCGCGCCGGACGCCGGGTTCATCTCGGCGCTGCGCAAGGACCGTCCCGAGGCCGAGGCGCTCACCACGGCCGTGGCACGGGCACACGTCCGTGGCGTGCCGGTGGACTGGGCGGCCCTCTACGCCGGGACCGGCGCCACGCGTCTTGCGCCGGACGAGCTGGCCGAGCTGCCCACGTACGCCTTCCAGCGGCAGCGCTACTGGCCGAAGGTCTCGTCGCTGTTCCTCGGTGACGTGGCCGCGGTCGGACTCGGCCGGGCCGAGCATCCGCTGCTCGGTGCCAGCGCCGAACTGCCCAGCGCGGACGGGATGTTGTTCACCGGGCGGCTGGCGCTGTCCACGCATCCATGGCTCGCCGATCACACGATCATGGACACCGTGCTGCTGCCCGGCACCGCGTTCGTGGAGCTCGCGGTCCGCGCCGGTGACCAGGTCGGCTGCGAGGTGCTGGAGGAGCTGACCCTCGAGGCGCCGCTGGTCCTGCCCGACGACGGCGGGGTCCAGCTGCGGCTGTGGGTCGGCGCGGCCGATGACACCGGCCGCCGCCCGCTGGAACTGCACTCCCGGGCCGAGCACCTGTCGGCCGAGGAGCCGTGGACCCGGCACGCGTCCGGTGTGCTGGCGTCCGGTGGTGCGCCGGAGGCGTCGTTCGAGCTGACCGCGTGGCCTCCGGCGGACGCCGCCGAGGTGGAGGTCGGCGACCGTTACGCCGAGCTGCGGGACGTCGGTTTCGCCTACGGCCCCGCGTTCCAGGGGCTTCGTAAGGCGTGGCGGCGCGGTGGCGAGGTGTTCGCCGAGGTGGCGCTGGACGAGGGCACGGCCGAGGAGGCCGCCGCGTTCGGGCTGCACCCGGCGCTGCTGGACGCCGCGCTGCACGCGCTCGGCCTGGCCGGGCTCGGCGGCACCGAGACCGAGGGGCGACTGCCGTTCGCCTGGACCGGGGTGTCGCTGTACGCGAGCGGCGCGGCCACGCTGCGGGTGCGGATGGCCGCCGTGGGCGGCGACGGCGTCCGGCTGGAGATCGCGGACGCCACCGGCGCACCGGTCGCCGCCGTGGACTCGCTGGTGTTGCGTCCGGTGTCGGCTGAGCAGTTGGAGAGCGCGCGTACGGCGTACCACGAGTCGCTGTACTGCGTGGAGTGGACGGCGACGCCCGCATCCGTGGACTTGGCCGAGGGCCG
>NZ_JBHYVB010000207.1:17100-19937 GCF_042750115.1 Streptomyces sp. NPDC059455 | reverse complement strand
CCGTCTGGATGGGGACGGCACCCTCGTATCCGCGGCTTTTCCAGCCGGTCCCGATACCGGTACCCGGTGTTATCTCGGCATCTCCGTCGCGGTGCCGTTCACCGTTCCGGTGGCACGCGTCGGGCGTTCCAGGATGCCCCGGGCATCGGGCGGGGCCGGATCAGGTGCGCTGGTGGTGTGCTGCGGGCCCGTGGACTCGGCGGAGCCGTTCGCGGCGCCGTTGTGCGGATGCGCCGAGCCGCCGTTGATCTTCTCGATCGCCTGCCGGGCCTGCTCACCGGGGGAGCGGGCCGCCAGCGGGGGTGAGGTGTGGGGCGCGGTGGGCACGGGCTGGTTCCGCTCCCGCTCCGGTTTGGCGTGGACGCCGATGGTCTGGGCCGTCCCGTGGCGCAGCCGGTGGCTGACCGCCTCGTCGAGGCTCACCGGCCGCTGTGTCTGGGCCGCCAGCCGGCCGGCCTCCTGGCCCAGGGCGGCGACCACGTCCCAGGGCAGATGGAGCACCAGGCGGACTTCGGCGTCGCCATCCGGCAGCGCCTGGATGGGAGGGATGAACCGGTCATTCATGGAACGGGGCCTCCGGTCTCGGTTTCGGCCTGTGCGGACGGCGCGCGTCCCCATGGGCGGGACGCGCACAGAGCCATACGGAGAACCGGCCCCGCGTGTTCACCTGACCGCCGGAGGGCTCTCAGGTCTTGCTGAGCAGGATCGTCACCGTCGCCAGGATCGCCGCCAGCACCAGCAGGGCGATGCCGTAGATCAGCCGCTGTGACCGCAGGATCGGGAGGAACGCGTCGAGGGAGATCCGTCCGGCGCCGGACAGTGCGAGCCCGGCCGCGCCGACGCCCACGAGCAGGGGAAACTCGAAGCCGCCGAAATAGCCGAGCGGCGTGGAGGCGGCCACCGCGTTGGCCATCGTGCCCGCGACGGCCGCACCGGCGAGCGGGGTGAGCAGCCCCACGGCGAGGCCGAGGCCCCCGAAGGTCTCGGCGATCCCGGCGATCACGGCCATGGCCTTGGGCGCCGGATAGCCGAACTGCGCGAACGCCACCGCCGTCTTGTCGATGCCCAGGCCGCCCCACCAGCCGAAGAGGTGCTGTGCGCCGCGCGCCGCGACGATCAGCCCGACGCCGAGCCGGATGACCAGCAGACCGACGTCATGGGCGAGGAGTACGTGCGCCGCGGACCTGGGCGAGTGCGGGGCGGGTTCGGAGGCGTTCTCCGGTACGTGCTCCGGGCCGTTCTCGTAGGGGGAATAAGACATGGCGCCCTCGTGTGGTCGGGCTCGGCGCGGATCGCCGAGCCGATATCCGATATGCACCTTAAGTACTCTTTATTCCACCGGGGTGCCGGGTTCAATCCGGATGCCCGTCGACGCCGGAGCGGCATGCCCGGACAGGGCTACCCCGAGCCCCGCCGCGGTGGTGTCGCGCGACTCCCCGGCGCGTGCCGCGCACACGGTGCTGGGCGGCTCGGCGATACCCCCGGGGAGCGGCGATCGGTCAGCGGCGGGGCGGCAGCCGGTGCAGCTCCACGGCGGTCAGCCGCCCGGCCTCGATCGCGGCCGTCAGATACGTACAGTACGGCTGCCGGCGCCGGTCGGTGGGAGAGCCGGGGTTGAGCAGCCGCAGCCGCCCCTCGGCCGTGCTGTCCCAGGGGATGTGGCTGTGGCCGAAGACCAGCACATCAAGGTCGGGGAACCGCTCGGCGCAGCGCCGCTCCCGCCCCTTCGACTGGCCGGTCTCGTGCACCACGCCCAGCCGCACCCCCGCCAGCTCGGCCCGGGCCACCTCGGGCAGCCGCGCCCGCAGCTCGGGCCCGTCGTTGTTGCCGTACACCCCGATCAGCCGCCGCGAGCGCTCCTCGAGCAGATCGAGGGTGGCGAGGTCGACCCAGTCGCCCGCGTGGATCACCACATCGGCGTCCGGCAGCCGCTCCAGCAGCTCCCCGGGGAGCGCCTTGGCGCGCCGGGGCAGATGGGTGTCGGACATCAGCAGAAGGCGCACATGGGCGACCGTACCGTCGTGCGTCCCTTGACGAGGACATCGGGGGAAGAAATAGTGTGCCAAGCGGCTCGATCGGGAGGCTCCAGGGGGTGGACGTGGCGGCGCGGACGGCGAAGGACACGGCGCGGGACCGCTATCCGCGGCCGGTGGTCACGACGGCGGAGGCGGAGTGGATCTGGCGCCGGCTGTCGGTGGAGGCGATGGAGGACGGCGCGAAGCCGGAGACCGTACGGCTCGCCGTGGTGGTGGGCCTGGCGCGGGCCAGCGGCGCCCGGTACGGCGGGCTGCTGCGCTGCACCCTGTCGGCGCTGGACCTGGACTCCGGATGGGTGACCATCGAGCACGGCAAACACCGCGTCCCGCGCCGGCACGGCCTGGACCGCGGCACCGTGCTGCTGCTGCGCCGTTGGCTGCGGGTGCGTCAGGAGCTCTGCGCCGAGCTGGAGGGGTCGGTGCCGGAGGCGCTGCTGCTGACGGTGCACCACACCCATGACAACGGGGTGACCGTGATCGCCGGGCTGCCCATCACCCGGCAGGGTCTGGTGCTCTCCTGGCGCCGGTTCGTCCACCGTACGAACGCCCGGTACGCCGGACGCCGTCCTCCGTTGCCCACCCGCTTCGAGCAGGTACGCCGCGTCTGGGACACCTGAGCGCGGCGGGGCGCCCGGGCCCGGTGGGGCGCCTGGGCCTGACGGGGGCTTCTGGGTCCGGTGGGGGCGGGGCGCTCAGGCCGCCCCGCTCCCACCGGCCCGGCTAGGCCGCGGGTGCCGCGGCCGCCGCGGTGAACGTGAAACACGCCTGTGAGATTGCGCCCTTCAAGCACACCGCGAGGGT
>NZ_JBHYVB010000207.1:0-17090 GCF_042750115.1 Streptomyces sp. NPDC059455 | reverse complement strand
TGGGGGCGTGGGTGGGTCATCTGTGGGGGGGCGCGGGCCCGGCGCCAGCCCCCCCCCCCCCCCCCCGCCCCCCCCCCCCCCCCCGGGCCCCCCCCCCCGCCGCGGTGACGGTGAACCGCGCCTGTGCGATGGCGCCGTTCACGCTCACCGCGAGGGTGGCCGTTCCCGGGCGCAGCGCGGTCAGCCTGCCGGTCGCCGGGTCGTACGCCGCCACATCGCGGCGCCCGGCGTTGTCCGGATCGCCGATGTGGAGGTTGGGCGAGCCGGTCCAGTCCGCGCTGAGCGGGAAGCCGACCGGCACCCGGCGGGCAGCGGTCCCCTCGCCCTGGAGGACGGTGGCGGTGACGTCGGCGTCCTCCCCGGTGCGCAGTTCGGCCGGGGCGGTGACGGTCAGCCCGTCCACATGGGCGCGGGTCTGCACGGACACCCAGTCCGGGCCGCCCTGCCACGGCGCGTGGCGCGCGGCCGCCTGATCCCGCCCCGAGACGTGGTCCACGCCGACCATCGACCAGCCGGTGAAGCCGCCCTGACCGGGTGGGGTGGCGGGGTTCTTGCCCGAGTTGCCGTTGATCAGGTACGGGACGCCGTCCACCCGGGAGGCGTGGAAGGTGCCGACGTGGCTGCCGATGAAGCCCGCGCCCTTGCCGGTGGTGCGGCGGAAGTCGGCCAGCCAGCCCTCCAGCAGCGCCGCCTCCTTGCGGTCGCCGAGCTGGCTGCCCTGCTGCGGGGTGGGGTCACGCGGCGGCACATGCTCGATCACCATGACCGAGCCGATGTCCGGGTCCTCGGCGGCCGCGTCCAGCTGGGCGCGCAACTCCTTGATCTGGTCGAAGCCACCGGCGCGCAGCCCCAGACGTGAGGTGTCCAGGGTGAGGAAGCGGGTGCCTCGGTGGTCGAACGTGCGGTGGGCGGGACCGAATTCGCCTGTGAAGTTGTCGATGGAGCCGCCCATCACCTCGTGGTTGCCCGGCACGTAAGTCCAGGGCAGCTCATCGCCCAGTTCTTCCTTCAGCACGGTGCGGGCGAAGGAGAGATCGGCTGGGGAGCCCTCGTCCACCAAGTCACCGTTGATCACCAGGAAGTCGGGCTTGGCCGCCTTGATCTCGCGCAGGGTGCGGCGGGCCTGGGCGACGATCGGGCTGTTCGGATCGCGGGCCACGAACTGCGCGTCGGACATCACCGCGAACCGCCAGTCGCGTCCCCGCGTCCGGGCGGCGGTGGAGATCAGCGGATCGGGGCGCACGCTCTCCGTGGGCAGTTCGACGGAGGGCGGCACCCGTGCGGTGAGGTCGTCGATGACCACACTGCCGGTGTACTGGCGGGTGGCGGAGGTCTCGGCGAGGTAGAAGCGGTTGACCTTCAGCGGATAGGCGATCCCGGTCGGTACGGCGAAGTCGACATGTCGCCATCCGGTCCAGGTCACATACGGCCCGCGGAGCAACTGGTCCGAGCCCGCCGCGTCCTTGAGGTGCAGGGTGGGCCATGCCCCCTTGCCATCGCCCTTGATCCACAGGCCGAAGGACTGCGGCTGCCCGTCCACCGCGATCTGCTGGGGCGGGGTGACATAGGCGGCGCGGGTGGCGGTGGACTGGGTGAAGTCGTAGTCCAGCTTGAGCCCGGTGCCGCTGTGCCCGTCGGGTGTGGCCTCGGCCGAACCGGAGGCGCGGGCCTGGCTGAAGGTCCAGCGGTCGGCGTCGTCGAAGGACGCCTCCTGCCGCTCGGTCAGGCCGACGGTGACGGCGAGCACCGTGGTCGTGCCGCCGACGGCGACCTTGACCTGTCCCGCGGCCTGGTCGTGGCGCGCCTTGACGGTGAAGGTGCCGGTCCGGGGGTCAGGGGCGATGTCGAACAGCGCGTGGTCGTACGACAGTCGCACATCGGACGGTTCGACCGGGGCGCTGGTGCCGTGCGCGTCCAGGCCGACGATGCCGAACCGGCCCGTGGCCTCGGCGTCGGCCAGGCCGACCAGCCGGCTGGTCGGCTGGATCCGGTCCAGCCGGTCCAGGACGGTGAGATCCAGGTCGCCATGGGCGGCGCCGCGCCGGGCGGTGACGGTGGTGTCGCCGCCGTGGCGGGCGGTGAAGGTGCCGTCGGCATCGACCCGGCCGATGTGGGAATCGTCCGTCCGCCACTGCGGCGCGCCCTCGGCGGGGCCGTATGTCTCGTCGTAACCGGCGGCGGTGAGGCGGCGGGTGAGCCCGGGGAAGACCCGCTCGGGGTGGCCGCCCCGGACCGGGTCGGCGGTGGGCGCGGACGCGCGGTCCATCGCGGTGTCCACCCAGAAGCCCTTGAGGCGGCCGCTGCCGTCGGGGGCGGTGAGGGCCAGGCCGTTGGGTACGTTGCGCTCGGTCCCGTCGGACGGGCTGTTCTCCACCCGGGTGGTGTCGCTGCCGGGCTCGCGGGCGACGAGGGTGGAGGAGCCGCCGCCGTCGAGGTTGAGGGCGCTGTAGGCGCCCGCGTCCTTCATCATCAGGCCCAGCTCGGTGAGGGTGACGCCGCCGCTGTCGGCCTGCCGTCCGTCCACGGTGAGGATCTGCATGGTGCGGCCGTCGCGGGAGAAGCCGACCGCGGTGCGCGGCGCCGTGGCGTTGTTGCCCTCGCCCTCGTGGCCGACCGCCTTGCCGTCCACCACCAGCAGTTCGCGGCCGCCGAGGGCGGTGCGCGGCAGGTCGCCGCCGTCGGTACGGGGCCGGTACTCCATCGACACCGCGTCGCCGACGGCCAGTTCGGACAGGGTGTCGGCCCCGGCGTCCCGGCCGACCAGCACGGTCGCGTCGGCCGGGATCGGGCCCTTGCCGGGCGCGCCGGCCGCCTGGGTGACCTTGCCGTCCACGACCGTGACCTCGGCGGTGCGCCGTGCGCCGTCCACGGTCTGGGCGCGGTCCGCCTCGCCCCACTGGGCGGTGTACGCCCCGATGCCGGTGGCCGGGACGTTGGCGGCGTTGAGCGCCGCGAGCGGGTGGGGGCCGTCGGGGAGGGTCAGGGTGCCGTCGAAGTAGAGCTGGAGGACGCGGCCGGCGTCGGCCGGGCCGATGCCGACGGCCCGGGCGGGCCCGGCGGCGGAGGCGGAGTTGACGAGGCGGCCGTCGCCGATGCCGTTGCCCTCGGGGGCGCCGGTCTGGTTGATGTCGAAGAAGTCACCGTTGATGGCCGCGACCGTGCGGCGCCCCGGCCCGGGGTCGTGCTCGGCGGCCAGTTGGGAGACGGTCCGGCGCCCCGCGACCTGGTCGGGGTGGAGATAGTCGACCTTGGTGCCGTCGGCCAGGTCCACCGACAACGAGTCGACCCGCAGCCATTTGTCCGACTCCAGCCGGTCGTACGAGGTCAGCCGCACCCCCGGGGCGACCGGCCGGGAGGAGCGGGCGGTCTGCACCCCGTCCCCGTCGGCCACGGACCGGGTGCCGGTCGCGCCGCTGGCGGCCGGGGGCGCGACCGGGCGCAGCATCTCCGAGGACGACCTGGGGGCGGGTTCGGGCGCCGGGGCGGGGGTGTTGTCGGCGGTGGCCTGGCCGGCGGCGCCCAGCACGAGGGCGGACACCGCGGCCAGGGCCGCCAGTGGTCTGGCGAACGCGACAGGAGGCACGGCAACTCCATGGGGCCAGGGGACACGCGTGGTTCACACGCACAGCGCCCCAGCATCGCCCCGGAGTTGACCGGGCACCAGAAGGCGTCGGCGACGACACGGGAAACAAATGACCAAGTCGGTGCGGACCGTGATCGCTGACGCGGGGTGAGATCAGTCTTCGGTCACACCGTCGAGATAGACCCAGGCGCCCTCGTGGCGTACGAAGCGGCTGTTCTCGTGGAGCGAGCCCGCGCGGCCGCCCTGGGTGTAGTGGGCGCGGAACTCGACGGTGCCCGTGGTGTGGAACGCGCTGCCCTCGGTGGTGCCCAGGATCTCCAGGCGCACCCAGGTCAGCCCCGGGTCGAGGCCCGTGCCGGGCGGCCGGGTGGTGGGGTGCCAACTGCGCAGCAGATACGCCTCGTCCCCGACGGCGAAGGCGCTGTAGCGCGAGCGCATCAGCTGCTCGGCGGTGGTCGCCGGGGCCTGGCCGCGGTGCAGTCGGCCGCAGCAGTCGTCATAGGCCGCGGGCAGCCCGCAGGGGCAGGCGGCCGGGGTGGGGCGGGCCGGCCGCGGGCGTGGGGTACGTCGGGACATGATCCCCATTTTGACGGGTGGGACGGACGGGGTGCGGCGGGGCCACGGCCGCCCGGAACCTGTCTCAGGGGCCTGGGCGGCTCAGGGTTCGATGACGACCTTCAGCTGCGCCGGGTCGGTGAGCGCCGTCCGGAGCGCGTCCGCCGAACGTTCCAGCGGGAAGCGCGTGGTGATCAGCGACTCCAGGTCGACCCGTCCGGTGGCGGCCAGGGACACCGCGGCGGGGAACTCCCCGGCGTAGCGGAAGGCGGTGACCAGGCTGAGTTCCTGGCGCTGCATCCAGGCCAGCGGGAGCGCGGTCCGGGGCTGGGGCGGGTTGCCGACGGCGACCAGGGTGCCGCCGGGGCGTACCGCGTGGGCGGCAGCGGCCAGGGCGGCCTCGATGCCGGAGCAGTCGAGCGCGATGTCGAACAGCGGCTCCTGAGGGAGGGGTTCGCGGGAGGTGTCCAGGGTCCGGTCGGCTCCCAGGCGGTGGGCGTGGGCCAGTCGGCCGGGGTTGATGTCGGTCACCACGGTCTCGCCCGCCCCGACCGCGCGGGCGGCCTGGAGGACCAGCAGGCCGATCGGCCCGGCGCCGGTGACCAGCACCCGGTCCCCGGCCGCGATCGCGCCGCGGCGCACCGCGTGCAGGGCCACCGCGAGGGGTTCGATGAGCGCACCGGAGGTGAGGGGGAAGTCGTCGGGGAGGGGGTGGGTGAACTCCTGGGGCACGGCCAGGTGTCCGGTGAGGGAGCCGTGGGTGGGCGGGGAGCCGAAGCAGCGGCCGTGGGGGCACTGGTTGTAGCGGCCCGCGCGGCAGGCGCGGCAGCGTCCGCAGGGGATGGCGGGCTCGATCGCGACCCGGGTGCCCGCGGGCAGTGGGCCGTCGCCCGCCACGACCGTTCCGGCCGCCTCGTGGCCGAGCGCGGTGGGGGAGCGGAGCACATTGGGGCCGTTCTCGCCGTGGGCGTAGTAGTGCAGGTCGGAGCCGCACAGCCCGACCGCGCCGATCTCCACGAGGACCTCGCCGGGGGCGGGCCCGGGAATCGGGTGCCGCTCGATGCGCACATCCTTCGGGCCGTGCAGGATCGCGGCGGTGGCGTCGTTCATCGGGTGGTTCTCCTGGTGCGCGAGGACGTGAAGGGGGCTCAGGCGGCGGTCAGCCGCAGCGGTTCGACGCGCTTGACGACCAGGCCGTAGGTGAGGGCGCCGACGATGCACAGCGCCCCGGACAGCATCAGCGGGGCGACGAAGGAGTGGTGGAAGAAGCCCAGCAGCAGACCGGTGGTGGTCGAGCCGAGCACCCCGGCGAGGTTGGAGGCGAAGTTCTGGATGCCGCCGAGCGAGGCGACATGGCGCGGGGTGGGCGCGACGTCGGCGGGCAGGCTGGCCACCGAGGCGGCGGAGAAGGCCAGGCTGGCGTAGCTGACGGACAGCAGAGCGAGGGCCCACATGGCGCTGGGGACGAGGACGGCGAAGGCGATGACGGAGGAGAAGAGCATTCCGCACACCAGACAGGTCTTGCGGGCCCGGGTCACCGACCAGCCGCGGCGCAGCAGGGTGTCGCTGGTCCAGCCGCCGAGCAGGCTGCCGCCGATGGCGACGATGCCGGGCAGGGCGCCGTAGAAGCCCAGTTTGAGCAGGTCGAAGCCGCGGGCGTCGACGAGGTAGCTGGGGAACCAGGTGATGAAGAAGTAGATGACGTAGTTGAGGCAGAAGAAGCCGATCATCATGCCCCAGACCGTGCGGTGGCGGAACAGGTCGCGCCAGCGGACGGTGGGCTCCTCCGGCGCCGTCGTCTCCTCGGCGGGGTTCTCCTCGAGCCGGGCGCCGCCCGCCGTGACGTAGGCACGTTCCTCGGCGCTGAGCCCGCCGCGGGCCGAGGGCTCGCGGTACGCCTTGAGCCACAGCGCCACCCACAGCAGGGCCACGGCGCCGGTGACCCAGAACGCCATCCGCCAGCCCTGCCAGGCGATCAGCGCGGTCACGACGGGGGCGGCGACGGCGGTGCCGGCGCGGGCGCCGTTGTCCCAGACGCTGTTGGCCAGGGCCCGTTCGCGGACCGGGAACCAGCGGGAGACGGACTTGGCGCACGAGGGGTACGCGGGGGCCTCGCCCGCGCCGAGGGCGAGGCGGGCGAAGAGCAGGCTGCCGATGCCCCGGACGAATCCGGTGCCCACGGTGACCAGTGACCAGATCAGCCCGCCGATGGCGAACATGCGCTTCTCGCCGTAGCGGTCGATGAGCGCCCCGGCGGGCAGTTGGCCCAGCGCGTAGGTCACGAAGAACATGCTGAGGATGACGCCCTGCCACTCGGGGCCGATGTGCAGGTCATCGGTCATATAGGGCAGGGAGATGGAGATGGTGGCGCGGTCGACGTAGTTGACGGTCATGCCCAGGAAGCAGAGGAAGACCATCAGCCAGCGGGTGTTGTGGCGCGGCCCGCGGGGGCGCGGTGGTCCGGTCGTGGCCTCGTCCTGGGGTGGGGATGGCTGGTCGGTGGCGGGGACGGCTCTGGGGGTCTTCAAGGCGGCTCTCCTTTGAAGGGGTGGTGCGTGGGGTCAGCGCGGTGGCCGGGCGCCGGGGTCCAGTTCCGCCCGTACGGACGCGACGAGGGCGGTGTCGTCGGCGAGGTCCTCGGCGCCCAGCAGCCGCAGCAGCCGGCGCGGGGCCTCGGTGTGCGGGCCGTCCCAGGCGCGCCGCAGCTCCTCGGCCCGGGGGTCGTCCAGGGGGCGGTCGCGGGTGAGGCGGGCCCAGGCGGCGAGGGCGGTGGCCAGGAGCGGGGTGTCCCGTCCGGCGGCGCGCAGTTCGCGCAGTGGGGCGAGCCACCGTTCGGGGATCTTCTGGGATCCGTCCATGGCGATCTGCTGGATGCGGTGGTGCATCGCGGGGTTGGCGAAGCGGTCCACCAGGCTGTCGATGTAGGCGGGGAGGTCCAGCCCCTCGGTGGGCGGCAGGCTCTGCGCGGCCTCGGCGCAGTAGGCGCGTACGGTCTCCTCGCCCCAGGGGGTGGCCAGGACATCGGCGACGGTCTCGCATCCGTGTCCGAGCCCGAGATACGCGATGAGCGAGTGGGAGCCGTTGAGCAGCCGGAGCTTGGCGAGCTGGTAGGGGCTGACATCGGGGACGAAGCGCACCCCGGCCGCCTCCCAGCGCGGGCGGTCGGCGGCGAAGATGTCCTGGAGCACCCACTGGGTGAACGGTTCGCCGGTGACCGCGCCCGCGTCGTCCACGGTCAGGGCGCGGGCGGCGGTCCGCCGGTCGGTGTCGGTGGTGGCGGGGACGATGCGGTCGACGACGGTGGCGGGGAAGGCGACCGAGCCGGTGGTCCAGTCCAGCAGGCGGTCGCGGTCGTCCCATGTGGTGGCGGCGATGAACTCCCGTACCAGGCGGCGCAGTACGGCGCCGTTGTCGGCCATGTTGTCGCAGGAGACCAGCGACACCGGGGCGCCGCCGGCCCGCAGCCGGGCGCGCAGCCCCGCCGCGAGCTGCCCGGCCACGCTCGCGGGCGCGGGCCGTCCCGCCAGGTCGTCCCGGATCAGCGGGTCGTCCAGGGCGAGTCCGCCGGTGGCGGCGTCGCGCCGGTAGCCCTTCTCGGTGACGGTGAGGGTGACGACGGTGACCTCGGGGGAGGCGAGGAGCGCGCCGAGCCGGGCGGCGTCGTCGGTGGCGTGCAGCACCTCGGTCACGGTGCCGACCACGCGGGTGGCCGGGCCGTCGGGGCGCCGTTCGGTGAACGAGTACAGCCCGTCCTGTGGGCGCAGCGCGTCCACGACGGACCGGCTGCGCTGGGTGACACCGGCGATGCCCCAGCCGCCGCCGTGCGCGGCCTCGGCGGTTTCGGTGTAGAGGGCCTGGTGGGCGCGGTGGAAGGCGCCGATGCCCAGGTGCACGATCCGGGGGCGCAGCGCCCGCGGGTCGACGGGCGGGCGGCTCTCGGCGGGGACGCGGGGCAGGGTGGCCAGCGACAGGCGTCGCGGGGAGTCGGCGGTCACCAGTCGTGCACCGACCCGTCGGTACGGCGGCTCACCGGGAGGTACTTCGGGTCGTAGGGGAAGCGGGCGGCCGCCTCCTCGTCGAGCTCGATGCCGAGGCCGGGCGTGGCGTGGGGGTGCAGGGCGCCGTCGATCAGCTCGTAGCCGGGCCGGAACACCTCGTGGGTGAGCGGGTCGTGTGCCATGTACTCCTGGATGCCGAAGTTGGGCACGGTGACATCGAGGTGGACGGCCGCCGACATGCTTACCGGGGACAGGTCGGTGGCGCCGTGCGATCCGGTGCGCACCTGGTACAGCTCGGCGAGGTGGAAGATCCGCCGCAGATGGGTGATGCCGCCGGCGTGTACGACCGAGGCGCGGATGTAGTCGATGAGCCGCTCGGTGATGAGCTGCTGGCAGTCCCAGATGGAGTTGAACACCTCGCCGACCGCGATCGGGGTGGTGGTGGACTGGCGGATCTGGCGGAAGGACTCCTGGAGCTCGGCGGGGGTGGGGTCCTCCATCCAGAACAGCCGCACCTCCTCCAGGCTGCGGCCGAGCCGCCCCGCCTCGGTGGGGGTGAGCCGGTGGTGGACGTCGTGCAGCAGGTGGAAGCCGAAACCGAACCGCTCGCGGACCGCCTCCAGATAGCGCGGTGCGAAGTCCAGATACGCCTCGGTGGACCACGGCTGCTCCTCGGGCAGCGCGCCGGTGGCGG
Source organism: Streptomyces sp. NPDC059455 (assembly GCF_042750115.1). Lineage (NCBI taxonomy): Bacteria > Bacillati > Actinomycetota > Actinomycetes > Kitasatosporales > Streptomycetaceae > Streptomyces > Streptomyces sp. NPDC059455. The sequence continues at coordinate 8,260 of NZ_JBHYVB010000207.1, read as the reverse complement.
GCTCGTAGACGGTGGCGACCGTGCCGTGGCGGATGCCGTAGGTGCCCGGTGAGCCGGGGACGGCGGCCTGGGCGCGGATCGCGCGGTAGCCCATCTCCTGGAAGCGGGCCACGTCGTCCAGCAGCTCGGGGACGTCGCCGCCGCTGGCGTGGCCGTAGACCAGGGCGCCCTCGCGGGCCTTGCCGCCCAGCAGCTCGTACACCGGGAGGCCCGCGACCTTGCCCTTGATGTCCCACAGCGCGGTGTCCACGGCCGAGATGGCGGTCATGGTCACCGGGCCGCGGCGCCAGTAGGCCCCCTTGTAGAGGTAGTGCCAGGTGTCCTCGATGCGGGCGGGGTCGCGCCCGATCAGCAGTGGTACGAGGTGGTCCTCCAGATAGGAGGCGACCGCGAGCTCGCGGCCGTTCAGGGTCGCGTCACCGAGACCGGTCACGCCGTCGGAGGTGGTCACCTTCAGGGTCACGAAATTGCGACCCGGCGAGGTGACGATGACCTTGGCCTCCGTGATCGTGGCCATGTGTACGTGCTCCTCACTGAGCGGGCTCCCGGGGTGGAGTCCGGGCTGTCGGTCGGCTACCATACAAGTACGTCAGCAAGTGGAGTCAAGGGTTCGGAAGGGGCCAGATGGCATCGGCGGAGGGACTGCACGCGGCACGCTCCCGGGGGCGCAACACCCGGCAGCTGGTCCATGAGGTGCTGCGTTCGCGCATCGTCGGCCTGGAGCTGGAGCCCGGCTCCGCCGTCTCGGAGAACGACCTGGCGGCCGAGCTCGGGGTGAGCCGCACTCCCGTCCGCGAGTCCCTGATCCTGCTCGCCGACGAGGGGCTGGTCGACATCTACCCCCAGATGGGCACGTTCGTCTCGCGCATCCGGGAGCGCGATGTGGCCTCCGCCCAGTTCATCCGGGAGGCGCTGGAGTGCGCCGCGCTCCGGGAGGCCATCGGCAGGGCCGGCGCGCGGGACGTGGCCGAGCTGCGGGTGCTGCTCACCGCGCAGGAGGAGGCCGACCGTCAGTCCGACATGGAGGGCTTCTTCCAACTGGACGAGGAGTTCCACGCCCGGCTGATGGCGGTGAGCGGACATGCCTCGGCCTGGCCGGTCGTCAGCCAGGCCAAGGCCCAGCTGGACCGGGCCCGCAGGCTGTCACTGCCGATGACCCAGCAGATGTCCCTGCTCATCGGCCAGCACCGCGAGGTGGTCGACCTGCTGGAGGCGGGCGATCTGGACCGCGCCGACGAGTCGCTCCGCTCCCATCTGCGGCTGGTCTTCAGCGATGTGGAGAAGATCCGCTCCAAGCATCCGGAGCTCTTCAGCGACGAGGACGCCCCCTTGCGGCCCCGCCGCGACACCGCCCGGCGCACCGCCGCCCGGGGGGACCGCTAGCGGCAGCCCCGGCATCCTCAGACGGCGTCCCACTCCACCGCGTCGTACGCCGCGCCTACCCGCCGCATCAGCTCCGCGTCGACCGCGTACTCCACCTCGTCGATCCGCCGCACCGGCGCGAATCCCTGCGAGTTGGTGAGGAACGCCGACCGGTAGGAGGAGAGGTCGGCGAGGGTGACGCGGCGGCGGGCCGAGGGCAGGCGCGGGGCGAGCAGGGCCATGGTGATGCCGAGCAGTGAGGGGGCGTCCGGCCAGATCACGGACGAGCCGTCCCAGAAGGCGATATTGGTGATCGCGCCCTCGGCCACCACGCCCCGCGGGTCGGCCAGGAGGGCCTCGTCGTGCCCGGCCCGGTGCGCGGCGGTGAGGTAGTGGTGCTGCCCGAAGCCGCCCAGGTGCTTGATGTGGGGGAGCTCGCGGACGAAGGGGACCGACATCACGGACTTCGGCTCCGTGGCCATCGTCTGCGGGGGACGCACCGTGACCATCACGGTGGCCCGCTCGTCGCCCTCGGGCCAGTAGACATACACCCGGAGCGAGGCGTCCCGGACCCCGGCGGTCTCCAGGGCGTGCCGGACGTCCGCCCGTACGCGCGCGTCGTCGAGGTCGCCGTCGAACAACTCCCGGGTCGCCGAGCGCAGCCGCTCGAGATGGAGACCGAGGCCGCGGACCCGGGCGTCCCTGATCTGCATGGCCGTGAAGTGGCCGTAGCTGGTGAGCGCGGGCAGCCGCAGGGTGTCCGCGGTGGCGGGCGATCCGTTGATCTCGATGTGGCTCATCCGGCCACGTCCCCGGGCTCCCGGCGGTGGGTCAGCACATTGATCACCCGGCCGTTGGGGTCGCGGACGAAGAAGCGGCGCACCCCCCACTCCTCGTCCCGCAGGGGGTGGACGATCTCGGCGCCGCTGTCGCGCATCGCCGCGTAGGCCGCGTCCACGTCGTCCACCTCGATGCTCAGATCGGGGACCACCGGCCCGGTCTCGTCGTCGGTCATCACACCGATCTGGGCCGTGGGGTTGGTGGGGGAGGCGAGGGTCATGACCCAGCCGAGGTTCATCACCTCCTCGAGGCCCAGGAGACCGTAGAACTCCCGGTTCTCCCGCATCGCTTCGGACCGGACGTTGGGTACGACACGGCGGACGGTCATCGCGGGCTCCCCCGGTGGTTCAGCTGCTGGTGTGGTTACCGATCACGGCGTCAAGATACTCGGAGATCGCGTCCCGGTTGCGGGTCAGGCAGTCGATGCGCCGGGTCATGCGGTCCCGCTCGTTCTCCAGCGTGGCGATCATCTCCGGTGTGGCATCGGAGAAGTGAATGAGCCGGGGCTTGTCCAGACACGGCAGGATCTGCTTGATGACGCGGGTGGGGAGCCCGGCGTCGAGCAGGCCCCTGATCTGCAGCACCCGGTCGACGAGCCGCTCGTCGTAGGAGCGGTAGCCGTTCGCGCAGCGGTCGGGCAGGATCAGCCCCTGCTCCTCGTAATAGCGCAACAGCCGACGCGGTGTGCCGGTGCGCTCCGACAGCTCTCCGATGCGCATGCGCGGATTCCCCTCACCTTCACATCCGTGTGAGGGATGCAGCGTAACGTCGGGGCGGGCGCACTCGCGAGGGGCGGAACGCGCCGGGAAAAGTGCCAGGTGATTGAACGCGGACCCCCGGCACGCCGTACGGATAACGACGGGCCCGGCCACCCGAGCCGGGTCCGCCGTGCCACCACCGGGCTTCGCAGGGAAGGACCTTCGGGTTGTCGCGCCAATCGAGCTCTCGTCAGCGGTCGGAAACGGACAAGGGAACCACGGAGGAGGGCTTGACGGAGGGCCCGTCACCGGAGGGTCCACCTGAGCGCACGCCGGATGTCCCCGCCCAGGGGCGGGATGACGCCGGGGAGCGGGACACGGCCCCCGCCCAGGCGGCGGACACCGTCGCGGACGCGGACACCGCCCGGGACGCGGACACGGACGCCACCGCGGACGCGGACACCGCCCGGGACACGGACACCGCCCGGGACACGGACACCGCCCGGGACGCGGACACCGTCGCGGACACGGACACGGACACGGACACCGCCCGGGACACGGACACCGCCCGGGACGCGGACACCGCCCGGGACACGGACACCGCCCGGGACACGGACACCGTCGCGGACACGGGCGTCTCCGCCGGACACGACGACTCCCCGGAGCCATCCGGCGATGCGGAGGAGGCGGCGGACCCGGAGGAGACCACCGTGACCGGCCCGCTGGCCGGTACCGTCCCCGACGCGGCCCCCACCCGCAAGGGGTGGCGGGTCAAGTACCCCGTCGTGGCACGGACGGTGGCGTGGACGGTCACGGGGCTGTCCCTCGCCCTCGTGTTCATCGCCCTCCTCCTGCCGACCAAACTCGCCCTCGTCGAACCCCGCGCCTTCATGCGCATCCCGGTGGAGGGCATCTTCGGCGCCACGCTGCTGCTCATGCTGCCGACGATGGCGCGGCGGGTGGTGGCGGTGCTCGCCGGGGCGGCCCTCGGGGCGCTGACCATCCTGAACCTCCTCGACATCGGCTTCAACGAGTTCCTCGGCCGTGGGTTCAACGTGGTGCTCGACTGGATACTGCTGGACGACGCCGAGTCGTACCTCAAGGACTCGATCGGCGGGACGGCCGCCACCGTCGCCGTGATCGGGGTCGTGGTGCTCGCCGTCGCCCTGCTCGTCCTGATGGCGCTCGCCGTCCTGCGGGTCAGCAACGTCATGGCGCGGAACACCGCCGTGTCCACCCGTACCACCCTGGTGCTCGGCACCGTCTGGGTGATGTGCGCGGCGCTCGGGGTGCAGGTGGCCGGGGCACCGTTCGCGTCCAGGAGCACCACCGCGCTGGTCCAGGACCGGGCGGAGCGGGTGCGCAAGACCCTCAAGGACGAGCGGGAGTTCGCCAAGGTGGCCGCCGTGGACACCTACGGCGACACCCCCGGCGACCAGCTGCTGACCGGGTTGCGCGGCAAGGACATGATGTTCACCTTCATCGAGAGCTACGGCCGCTCGGCCATCGAGGACCCGGCGATCGCGCCCGGTGTGGACAAGACGCTGAAGAACGCCACCAAGCGGCTGGGCAAGGCCGGGTTCGCTTCCAAGAGCGGCTGGCTCACCTCGGCCACGTACGGCGGCAGCAGCTGGCTGGGCCACTCGACCTTCCTCACCGGCCTGTGGATCGACAACCAGAACCGCTACCGCACCGTTACCGCGGGCGACCACATGTCCATCACCCGCGCCTTCCAGCGCACCGGCGCCTGGCGGACCGTCGGCATCATGCCGGGTGTCACCAAGGGCTGGCCGGAGGGCAAGTTCTACGGCCTCGACCATGTCTACGACTCCCGCGACCTCGGCTACAAGGGCCCGAAGTTCAGCTGGTCGACCATGCCCGACCAGTACGCCCTGAAGGCGTTCCAGCGCCTGGAGCACGGCAAGAAGCGCGACAAGCCGCTGATGTCGGAGATCATCCTGACCTCCAGCCACCAGCCCTGGGCGCCCATCCCCAAGACCATCCCCTGGGGCCAGGTCGGCGACGGCTCGGTCTACAAGGCCATCCAGAAGGCGGGCAAGAAGCCGGCGGACGTGTTCACCGACGCCAACAAGGTGAAGACCGAGTACGGAAGGTCCATCCAGTACTCGGTCAACAGCCTCATCGACTATGTGCTGAAGTACGGCAACAAGAACACGGTGCTGGTCTTCCTCGGCGACCACCAGCCCCTCGCCCGGGTCAGCGGCGACAACGCCAGCCGGGACGTGCCGGTGGCGATCGTCGCGCACGACAAGGCGGTGCTGGACCGGATCTCCCACTGGGGCTGGGACGACGGTCTGATGCCGGGCGCGAAGGCCCCGGTGTGGAAGATGAGCTCCTTCCGCGACCGCTTCCTGGACGCCTACGGGCCGAACCCCGGCGGTGGCACGGCGCCCGACTCCCCGTCGGCCTCGCCCAAGGCAACCTCCCCCAAGGCAGCGTCCTCCAAGGCGACCTCGCCCAAGTCAACCTCGCCGTCGCCTTCGGCCAAGCGATAGCCTCTCGATGCTCCTGGCGGCGGGTCAGTCGTCATCCGACCGCTCCCGCCGCGCCTCGAGCCGCTCCCGCTGGGGCAGGACCGTGTACTTCGGGTCCTCCGCCGACCGCATCCCGGCGTGGAACACCCCGAAACGGGTGCACGCCGAGGCCGCCAGCAGGGCGGCGCCGCTGAGGGCCGCGGCGGGGCGGTTGCGGCGGCCGAGGAGGGCGCCGCCGAGCGCGCCCGCCACCGAAAGCACCTCGGCGGCGCGCATCAGCTTGCCCGCCCGGCCCTCGCGGTAGGTCTCGGCGACCACCCCGAGCCGCCGTTCCATGGCCTTGACGGCTGCGGTCTCCATCGCCGTGCCCAGCAGCGCGACGCCGCGCGCCGGGGCGTTCTCGGCGACCGGCGAGGCCAGCAGGGCCATACCGCTCGCCGCCATGGCGGCCGAGCCGACGAAGACGAACGGCAGTTCGCGGTAGCCGTCGTGCCACGCGGGGACGGCCGTGTTGGCGGGCAGCACCGCCGTGTACGAGGCCACCGCCGGGCCCAGCAGGGCCGCCGCCACCGTGGCCGCCCGGCCGGCGCGCGGCAGCCGCCCGGCCACGTCCGAGGCGGCGGCCGCACCGGCCATCGGGCCGTAGGCCGCCAGTACCCATGAGCCGACGCTCATCGGCGAGGTGGGCTTGAAGACCCGCAGCATATTGGCGAACCGCCCGGGGCGCCCGAGGTCGTGGATCAGGGCGGCGGTGGACCCGGCCAGGGCGGCGATCGAGGACACCTTGAGCGCGCGGGCCATGGCCGGACGGGCGGTCAGCTCGGCGCCCGCCGCGAGCACCGACCCGGCACCCGCGAGCCCGCCGAGGAAGAAGTAGCCCGCGATGTCCCGGGGGTTCCAGGGGGGCAGGTTGAGCACCGGCCGCCCGTAGTAGGAGGTGAACTCCGCCCCGGGGACCATCGACTGCTCGCCCTCGCGGCCCTTCCCGCCCTTGCGGCCGCGCCGCTTGCCGTCCCGCATCCCCTTGCCGACCTGCGCGTCCCGGCCCGGCCGGGCGCCGCGGACGCCGTCACGGGTGACGTCCGACTCGCTCATCAGCGCCTCCTTCCGGTACGGCGCCCGCTCGCGTCGGCCTGGGCCGCGAACACGGCGGCCACGCCGCCGAGCAGGGTCAGGGCCGCGGCGCCCGCGTGCCGCCACATCGAGGGCAGATCCCGGGCGGTGACGACCGGGTCCGGCGGCAGCCCGTACACCTCCGGCTCGTCCAGCAGCAGGAAGAAGGCGCCGTCGCCGCCGACGCCGTCCTCCGGGTCGTGTCCGTACAGCCGCGCGTCCTCGACCCCCACCCGGTGCAGCTCCTCGACCCGGGCGGCGGCGCGCTCGCGCAGCTCGTCCAGGGGGCCGAACTGGATGGAGTCGGTGGGGCACGCCTTGGCGCACGCGGGTTCCTGACCGGCGCCCAGCCGGTCGTAGCACAGGGTGCACTTGTGGGCCCCGCCGTCCTCGGGCCGTACGTCGACGACCCCGTACGGACAGGCGGGCACGCAGTAGCCGCAGCCGTTGCAGACGTCGTCCTGGACCACCACGGTCCCGAACTCGGTGCGGAACAGCGCACCGGTCGGACACACGTCCAGGCACGCGGCGTGGGTGCAGTGCTTGCACACGTCCGAGGACATCAGCCACCGCAGCCCGGTCCGCCCATCGCCCCCCGTCCCGTCCCGGCCCGGCGGCTCGTTCTGCTCGATGAAGGCCACATGGCGCCAGGTGGAGGCGGAGAGGCCCTGGGTGTTGTCGAAGGACATGCCGGTGAAGTCCAGCCCGTCCTCCGGGATGGCGTTCCACTCCTTGCACGCCACCTCGCACGCCTTGCAGCCGATGCACACCGAGGTGTCGGTGAAGAAGCCGACCCGGGGCGGATGGTCCTCGTGCCCGGCGTCCCCGGCGACATCCGGTTCGGCTCCGGCGAGCAGATTGCGGCCGATCAGCGATGAGCGTTTCGAGGCGTCGGTCATCCCCGCATCTCCGTTCCGGTCCGCACCGCGATGCCGGAGCGCCGCTCACGGGCGGCGGCCGAGGTGGCGGCGGCGCCGCGGCCGAGTGGGTCGCTTCCGGTCAGCCGGCGGTAGACAGGCCAGTCCTGGATCCATGTACGTACGCCCATAGCCGTCCTTTTCCGCCGTTCTGCCCCGTACCGGCTCATCCGCGTGGTCGGATACGGCGCATGGGTTCCCGTAGCGATGCTTTTCACACTCCGCCCGCACCCGGATGCGCGGAATCGCCCGTCGTGGGGGTGGACGACTGCCGCACCGGCTGGGTGGCCGTGACCCTGGACGAGGAGGGCCGCTTCGCCGGGGCCGACACCGCCGAGGCGCTGAGCGAGCTGCTCGGCCGGGTTCCGGACGCCGTCGTGGTGGCGGTCGACATGCCGCTGGGGCTGCTGGCGGAGGGATGGCGGGAGGCCGACGCCCTGGCCACCGCGATGGTGGCCCCGCACCGCTCCCGGGTCTTCTCCGTACCGCCGCGCGAGGTCTGGGAGGCGGGCGACTACGACGAGGCCAACGAGGTCTGCCGACGGGTGGCCATGAAGGGGCTGAGCCGTCAGTCGTGGGGGCTGGCCGCGAAGCTGCGCGAGGCCAACGCCTGCCGCGACGGGGGCGATCACCGGCTGTACGAGGTCCATCCCGAGGTCTCCTTCACCGCCCTGGACGAGGGGCGGCCCGTGCCCTGGAGCAAGAAGAGCTGGAACGGCCAGGCCGTGCGCCGCCGGCTGCTGGAGGGCCAGGACATCGTCCTGCCCGACGATCTCGGACCGGCCGGGCGGGTGCCGCCCGACGACGTCCTGGACGCCGCGGCGGCGGCCTGGAG
>NZ_JBHYVB010000206.1:10918-20126 GCF_042750115.1 Streptomyces sp. NPDC059455 | reverse complement strand
CTAACACTTACCACGCGTGCGTGTCGGACCCCCGGTGGTTCTCCCCCATCGTGTCCCCACCCCCCCCTCGTCCGGTGCACCGCCGCGCCAGGAGCCTCATCCGCAACAGGCTCCGCAGACCGGAGAACCCATGAAAACGGACATAGAACCCACATCATCAGCCGCAGGGTCACCATCAAAGGTCAGGACCCGCTCCACCGGCCGCGCCGGTGACAAGATCTTCCTCGGCCTCTCCCGGGGTTCCGGTATCGCTCTGCTGGTGATCATGGCGGCCATCGCGGCCTTCCTCACCTACCGCGCCGCCATCGCGATCTCCAAGGACGAGGCCAACTTCCTCACCTACTTCGAGTGGAACACCGGCTCCTCGCCGATGCGGTTCGGCATCGCCGTCCTCGCCTACGGCACGGTCGTCAGCTCGATCATCGCCATGGTCATCGCGGTCCCGATCGCGGTGGGCATCGCGCTGTTCATCTCGCACTACGCCCCGCGCCGGCTGGCCACCCCGGTCGCCTATGTGATCGACCTGCTCGCCGCGGTCCCCAGCATCGTCTACGGCCTGTGGGGCGCGCTCTTCCTGGTGCCGCATCTGACCGGCCTGTACACCTGGTTCGACGACTACCTGGGCTGGACCGGGATCCTCAGCTACCAGGGCGGCGCCGCGCGCTCCCTGTTCACCGTCGGCATCCTGCTGGCGATCATGATCCTGCCGATCGTCACCAGCGTGAGCCGCGAGGTGTTCCGGCAGGTCCCGAGGATGCACGAGGAGGCGGCGCTGGCGCTCGGCGCCACCCGCTGGGAGGTCATCCGGATGTCGGTCCTCCCCTTCGGCCGCTCCGGCATCATCAGCGCCTCGATGCTGGGTCTGGGCCGTGCGCTGGGCGAGACCATGGCGGTCGCCACCGTGCTGTCCCCCAACTTCCTGATCGAGACCAGCCTGCTGGACCCGGGCGGCGGCACCTTCGCCCAGAACATCGCCAGCCGCTTCAAGGAAGCCGGCAACGACGGCCGTGACGCGCTGATCGCCTCCGGTCTGGTGCTGTTCGTCATCACCCTGCTGGTCAACGGTGCCGCGCGAATGATCATCGCCCGCCGCAAGGAGTACTCGGGGACCGCCGCATGAGCACTGTCGTTGACAAGAACGCGCGCCACGGCTCGAGCCTCCAGCAGGCCCGGCTGCCCGGATGGGCCCCGTACGCCCTGGTCGTGGCCTCGGTGGGCCTGGGAGCGGGCGCCGGCGCCGGCCTCGGAATGGGCAATCCGTTCCAGGTCGGCCTGCTCGCCGCCCTGATCTTCATCATCGCCTCCTACGCCCTCGGCGCCGTGGTCGAAGGCAGCCGACAGGCCAAGAACCGGCTGGCCACCAGCCTGGTGTGGGTCTGCTTCCTGCTCGCCGTCGTCCCGCTGCTCTCCCTGCTCTGGGAGACCATCGACCGGGGCCGGACGGTGCTCGACGGCTACTTCCTGGCCCACTCCATGGAGGGTGTGCAGACGATCCTGCCCGGCGGTGGCGCGTACCACGCGATCATCGGCACCCTGGAGCAGGTCGGCCTCGCCGCGCTCATCGCCGTGCCGATCGGCCTGCTGACCGCCATCTACCTGGTGGAGTACGGCCGCGGCCGGCTCGCCAAGTCCGTGACCTTCTTCGTCGACGTGATGACCGGCATCCCCTCGATCGTCGCCGGTCTGTTCATCCTCAGCTTCTGGATCATCATTCTCGGCTTCAGCTACTCGGGCTTCGCCGGCGCCATGGCGCTGGCCATCCTGATGATGCCGATCGTCGTCCGCTCGACCGAGGAAATGCTCAAGCTGGTCCCGGACGAGCTGCGTGAGGCGTCCCTCGCGCTCGGCGTGCCCAAGTGGCGCACCATCCTCAAGGTGGTGCTGCCCACCGCGATCGGCGGAATCACCACGGGTGTGATGCTCGCGGTCGCCCGTATCGCCGGTGAGTCCGCCCCCATCGTGCTGCTGGTCTTCGGTGCCACGGGGATCAACAACAACCCGTTCGAAGGCGCCCAGTCGTCGCTGCCCTACTACATCTACGAGCAGTGGCAGCTCGGCAATGAGGCCTCCTTCAACCGGGCCTGGGCAGCGGCGCTCGTGCTCATCGCCTTCGTCATGATCCTGAACCTGGTGGCCCGCGGCATCGCCCGCTGGAAGGCCCCGAAGTCCGGCCGCTGAGGCCAAGAAGAAGAGAAGTGATTCACATGGCCAAGCGCATCGACGTCAGCGGGCTCACCGCCTACTACGGCAGCCACAAGGCCATCGAGGACATCTCGATGACCGTCGAGCCCCGCTCGGTGACCGCCTTCATCGGCCCGTCGGGCTGCGGCAAGTCGACCTTCCTGCGCACCCTCAACCGGATGCACGAGGTCACCCCCGGCGGCCGGGTCGAGGGCAAGGTGATGCTCGACGACGAGAACCTCTACGGCTCGGGGGTGGACCCGGTCTCCGTGCGGCGCACGGTCGGCATGGTCTTCCAGCGCCCCAACCCGTTCCCGACGATGTCCATCTTCGAGAACGTGGCCGCCGGACTGAAGCTCAACGGCTCGTACAAGAAGGGCGAGCTCGGACACGTCGTCGAGAAGTCCCTCAAGGGCGCCAACCTGTGGAACGAGGTCAAGGACCGGCTCAACAAGCCGGGCGCCGGGCTCTCCGGCGGTCAGCAGCAGCGGCTGTGCATCGCCCGCGCCATCGCGGTCGAGCCCGATGTGCTGCTGATGGACGAGCCCTGCTCGGCGCTCGACCCGATCTCGACCCTCGCCATCGAGGACCTGATCGGTGAGCTGAAGGAGCGCTTCACGATCGTCATCGTGACGCACAACATGCAGCAGGCGGCGCGCGTCTCGGACCGTACGGCCTTCTTCAACCTGGCCGGTGTCGGCCAGCCGGGCAAGCTCATCGAGATCGACGAGACCGAGCGGATCTTCGCCAACCCGTCGGTGCAGGCGACCGAGGACTACATCTCCGGCCGCTTCGGCTGACCAGGCCCCTCGCACGACCGGCGAGGACAGAACGTCCTGCGGTGCTGCATGGCGGTGCCACCGCAAGACGAAGGGCCCGCCCCTGGCTCCCGGGGGCGGGCCCACTTTTGTTGCTGCGGTCAGCGTGTTGCTGTGGTCAGCCTGTGCGGCGGTCAGCTTGTCGCGGCGGTCAGCTTGTCGCGGCGGTCAGCCGAAGGCCAGGTTGACGATCCAGTAGCTGAGCGCGGCGACTCCGGCCGCCGCGGGCATGGTGATGAACCAGCCGAGAATGATGTTCTTCGCGACCCCCCAGCGGACCGCGCTCACCCGCTTGGTCGCCCCCACGCCCATGATCGCCGAGGTGATGACATGGGTGGTCGAGATGGGCGCCTGGAACATGAACGACGCCGTGTACATGACGCCTGCCGCCGTGGTCTCCGCCGCGAACCCCTGCGGCGGGTCCAGCTCGATGATCCGCCGTCCCAGCGTGCGCATGATGCGCCAGCCGCCCGCGTAGGTGCCGAGCGACAGCATCGCGGCGCAGGAGATCTTCACCCACACCGGAATCGCGTCGCCTTCGTCCTCGACACCCCCGATGACCAGGGCCATCACCACGACACCCATCGTCTTCTGGGCGTCCTGGAGGCCGTGGCCGAGCGCCATGCCCGCCGCCGAGACGGTCTGCGCTATCCGGAAGCCGCGCTTGGCCTTGTGCGGGTTCGCGTTACGGAAGATCCAGAGGATGGCCACCATCACGAAGTAGCCCAGCACCAGGCCGACGATGGGCGAGAGGACCATCGGGATGACGATCTTCTCCAGCACCCCGTCCCAGTGGACCGTGCTCGCCCCCGCGAGCGCCGCGCCGACCAGCCCGCCGAACAGCGCGTGCGAGGAGGAGGACGGCAGACCGTAGTACCAGGTCACCATGTTCCAGGTGATCGCGCCGACCAGCCCGGCGAACAAGATCATCATGCCTTGGTCGCCGGTGGGGGTGGCGATCAGGCCCTCGCTGACGGTCTTGGCGACACCGCTGCCGAGGAAGGCACCCGCGAGGTTCATCACGGCGGCCATCGCGAGCGCCGCCCGTGGGGTCAGCGCCCGGGTGGAGACCGAGGTCGCGATGGCGTTGGCCGAGTCATGGAAGCCGTTGGTATAGGTGAAGAACAGCGCGACCGCGATGGTCACGACAAGCGCGAAGGTGTCCATGCCCGGGCTCAGGACTCCTTGACGGCGATGGTCTCGACCGTGTTGGCCACATGCTCGAAGGCGTCCGCCGCCTCCTCCAGCGCATCGACGATCTGCTTGAGCTTGAGCACCTCGATGGCGTCGTACTTACCGTTGAAGAGGTGGGCCAGGAGCTTGCGGTGGATCTGGTCCGCCTGGTTCTCCAGCCGGTTGACCTCGATCCAGTACTCCGTGAGGTTGGTCATGGTGCGCAGATTCGGCATCGCCTCGGCGGTCAGCTCGGCCGCCCGCGCCAGCACCTCGATCTGCTGCTCGACACCCTTGGGCAGCTCTTCCACCTGATAGAGGACGACCAGGTCGACGGCCTCCTCCATGAAGTCCATGATGTCGTCGAGGGACGAGGCGAGGGAGTAGATGTCCTCGCGGTCGAACGGCGTGATGAAGGAGGAGTTCAGCTGGTGGAAGATCGCGTGCGTGGCATCGTCCCCCGCGTGCTCCGCGGCCCTCATCCGCTCCGCGATCTCGGCACGAGCGGAGGAGTCCGCCCCGAGCAGTTCCATCAGGAGCTTGGAGCCGGTCACGATGTTGTCCGCGGACGCGGCGAACATGTCGTAGAAGCTCGTCTCCCTGGGGGTCAGACGAAAGCGCACTGGGGATCCTCGAATGCAGCGGATGGGGACTCGACGATGCTAGGCGCATCTTCCGGCCACGGTAACCGGCGGTCCCAGTGTCGCCCATTGGGCAGAGTGCTCAGCACGGGGGCCCGGTTCGACCGGAAAAGGCGGTACCATATACCCACTGGGGGTATATGCGGACATAGCGTAATCAACGGGAGGAAGCCATGACGACCACGGCGGCCGACACCACCGCGCCCACCGACGGCGACGAGCGGGGCCAGGCGTCCGGGCACACCTCCGCCCAGGACTCCGTACCCCACGGTGGGCATGGATACGCCAAACAAAAGGATCAGCATCTGAAGCGGCTGCGCCGAATCGAGGGCCAGATCAGGGGACTGCAGCGGATGGTCGAGGAAGACGTCTACTGCATCGACATACTCACCCAGGTCTCGGCGAGCACCAAGGCGCTCCAGTCGTTCGCCCTCCAGCTGCTCGAGGAGCATCTGCGCCACTGCGTCGCCAGCGCGGCCGTGGAGAGCGCCGCCCAGGGCGAGGCGGAGGGCACGGGAGAGGTCGACGCCAAGGTGGCCGAGGCCACGGCGGCCATCGCCCGGCTGCTGCGGACCTGAGCGCAGGTACGGGCCGACCGGTACGGGCCGTTTCCGGGTGGGCGGTGGACGGGCCGCCTCCGGGTCAGTGCCGGTACGGGCCCGTTCCCGGGCGTGGACATGACCGTACGCTCGCCTCTCGCCGGACGGGGCCGCTGGGCACCCGCCGGCGAGACGGCGGCATCGACGGTGCCAGGGGGCGTCCGCTACGGGGCGTCCGGGCTTCCGGCACCGGCCTCCGGGGCGGCCTTCGCGTCCTCGGCGCGCTTTGTCTCCTCGGCGCGTTTCGCCTTCTCCGCGCGCTTCACCTTCTCGGGGCGCTTCCTGTCCTCGGCGCCCTTCCCGTTTCCATTGGCGCCCGTGGCCCCCTCGGCCGAATCTGATCGGTCGGCCTGCACCCGGAGCACCTCGTCGATACGGTCCGTACTGAGCCTGTCCTCGTCCGCGCTCGACGCAGCGATCATCAAGTCACCGTAGAGATCGATTTCGACGAGGGCCACGGGGTCCGGGCCCGACGAGCCGCGACGCGCAACCACGTGTTTCACCTCCTCCAGCGAGCACCTGCGAGCACTTTCGAGCAGCGGCTTCCCAGCGTAGGGATCGGTACACACTCCGCGCATGGCACGGATGGGCCATTTCGAAGGGCAAAGCGAGCCCCTCCGACTACTTCTGAGGTGATCCGACCTTTCCTGTGTAGATATCCGTGGGCTTGGGGAGCTCGACCTCGGCGGGGGCCCCGAAGTCGTACAGCTCCGTGGTGGAGGCGACCCCCAGTTCGCCGCGCCGCCGCCCGGCGGCGTCCGGGCTCTCCGCCGCCTCCCGGCCGTCCGCCCGGCTGGTCACCGTGAACCGGTGCCGCACCTCGCGCAGCCGGCCGAGTCCGTCGAGATACGCGTCGAAGCGCACCGTGCTCTCGTCGAACCCTCTGGCCGCGGCCACCAGCGATCCCCGCGCGCCCTCGGACGCGACACGCGCCGCCCGGCCGATATCGGTGGTGCCGCGGTAGTGGCGCACCAAGTCTCCGCCGAGTCCTTCCTCGCCGACCAGACTGGCCTCCCGCACCCCGCGCAGCAGCTCGGCGGCGGTCAGCGGATCGGTGGCCCCGCCGGTGACCAGATTGCCGTCGGGAATGTCCGTCGTATCCACCCGCACCCATTTGTCGCGGGGAATACCAGCACCCCGATTGCGCATGAAAAGCGCCCCGGAAGTCAGGAGTTCGGTGATCGGCGCATGCTCGGCGGCCCCCATCGCATCCCTCGGCAGCAGCAGCCGCAGCCGCCCCAGCCGCTTCTCGAAGTCGTACGCGCCGGCGCCCCGGATGGACACGCGGGTGCCGCCCGTCGCCGTCTCCATGGTCGTACGGACCCGTGAGCTGCCCGACTTGACCAGCACATCCGCGGCCCGGTGCAGCACCGTGACCGCGCTCTCGTGTGCGGTGCCGCCCGGTCGTTCATCGGCCGCCGTCTCGGTGGAGCAGCCGCTCACGGTCGCCAGCGACACGGCCAGCAGACCACCTGACGCGACTCCGGCGACCGCTCTCACCCGTCTCCGTACGCCGAGCCCGCGCTGCTGGAACACCATCGACCGCCGACCCCCTGGCCACGCTCGTCCCGCCTGGTACTTGTTCGTTTAACGATTCACACCGGTGGCTCGTCACGGCCCGGTAGCGTGGTCATGTGCTCGACTCAGGCGACATAGGTCCCGGCCAGAACCGCACCACCACGGTGGAGCGGGGCTCGTTCTCCATCGCCCGCTGCACCTGCGGCTGGTCCGGTCCAGCCCGTCGCGCCAGAGCCATCGCCCGCGAGGACGCGGCGGACCATGCGACGGCCCGTCATACCCGGTCCGGTACAGGCGATTCATCGAATTCGTCCGATTAGTTCGAATCCGGCTCGTCCGATTGGCGCGGGTTGTCCGTCCCCCGACAACTCTTCGGCCATGAGCGGAACCACACCCCCCGGTCGACCCCTCTGACCAAAGGACCGGGTCGGCCTCGCGGTGGCCCGGTCGACGGTTGAGAACAGCGTCGACAGGGAGGGGACACCGCCATGAACCGGCGGACACTGCTGGCAGCGGGCACGGGGCTGGCGGCCACCGCCACAGGGGTCACGGCGTGCAACGATGACGCGGGGAAGGCCGGCGGTGACACGAGCCCGGTCGGCTCCTCCTCCTCGACGTCGGACGCCCGCTCGGCCTCGGCGAGCGGCAGTCGCCGCGCCGTCGACGGCAAGCCCAAGTCCGCGGACTGGAGCGCGCTCGGCAAGGGCCTCAAGGGCGACCTGGTGCGCCCCGGAGACTCCGACTACACCTCCGCCAGCCGGCTCTACAACACCCGCTTCGACCATCTGCGCCCCGCCGCCGTCGCCTATATAGAGAACACCTCGGACATCTCCGCCTGTCTGGACTTCGCCCGGCGCCACGGCGCCCCCGTCGCGATCCGCAACGGCGGTCACTCCTACGCCGGCTGGTCGAGCGGCGACGGCCGCCTCGTCATCGACGTCTCCGCGCTCTCCTCGATACGTACGACCTCCGGCGAGGCGCGGATCGGCGCCGGCGCCAAGCTCATCGACCTCTACACCACACTGGGCGCCCGCGGGGTCACCGTCCCCGGCGGCTCCTGCCCGAGCGTCGGCATCTCCGGACTGACCCTCGGCGGCGGCCACGGCGTGGTCTCCCGGGCGTACGGGCTGACCGCCGACAGCCTTACGGGGGCCACCATCGTCACCGCGGACGGCAAGGCCCTGGAGGTCTCCAAGAGCCGCGAGGCCGAGCTGTTCTGGGCGCTGCGCGGCGCGGGCAACGGCAACTTCGGCGTCGTCACCGAACTGCGCTTCCGTACGCATGACGCGGCCGACGGCGTGACCTGTTACATGTCATGGCCATGGTCCAAGGCCGCGAAGGTGCTGAGCGCCTGGCAGAAGTGGGGCCCGGACCAGCCGGACGAGATCTGGTCGGCGCTGCATCTGTCGGCCGCCCCCGGACGCACCCCCACCGTCTCCATCAGCTGCTTCTCGCTCGGCACCTACGGCGCGCTGCAGAACGCGGTGGACAAGCTCGCCGACGGGCCGGGCGGCCCCGGCCCCGCCTCGCAGGTCAGCCTGCGCCGCCGCGGCTACGTCGACGCCATGCGGATGTACGCGGGCTGCGGCGACACCTCCACGGCCAACTGCCATCTGCCCGGCGACAAGCCCGGCCGCAGCACCTCCGGGGTGCTGAACCGCGAGACCTACGCGGCGCGCTCGGACTTCTTCGACCGCTCGCTGAGCCAGGCGGGCGTCCGGGCGATGCTGGACCAGCTGGAGCGCTACGGGCGGCGCACCGGCGGCGGGGGCGCGGTCAGCATCGCGCTCACCGCGCTCGGCGGGGCGGTCAACCGGGTCTCGCCCACGGCCACGTCCTTCGTCCACCGCCGGTCGCGGTTCCTCGCGCAGTACACCGCGTCCTGGGCGGCGAGCGGCTCGGGCACCGCGGGCAACGCCTGGCTGGACGGCGCCCATAAGGCGATGCGGCGGTACGCCTCCGGGGCGGCGTACCAGAACTACACGGACGCGTCGCTGAAGGACTGGCGCTCGGCCTACTACGGCTCGGCCGCCGACAAGCTGACGCGGGTGAAGAAGCGTTACGACCCGGACCGGCTCTTCGACTTCCCGCAGGCGCTGTGAGGTCCTTGGCCTCTGCCGGATGTCGGGCGACGGCCTTCGCCGGACGCCGGGCGCCGACGGGCGACGCCGGACGACGGCGGGCTGATCCGCGGAACGACGGCCGATCCGCGGGGGTGTGTGGAGGTGTGGCTGTGGCGGGGGCGCGGGGGGGGGGGGGGGTGGGCTGTCGGGCGCGT
>NZ_JBHYVB010000206.1:0-10908 GCF_042750115.1 Streptomyces sp. NPDC059455 | reverse complement strand
GCCCGGCAGCCGCCCGGCCTTCTGTCATTTCCGTGTTCGTGGCGTCCGTAAGGGTGCCGCCAAGCAGGTCAGAGGAAGTCCGCTACGGTTCGGGCAGCGCCCCGAAGGGGCGCGGGGAACTGCGCGACCAGCCACGACGGCGCCGCAGTCGGCCGACGACGCATCGCGACACTTCCAGCGGAGCGCTTAGGCCGCCAGGTCCTTGTTCCCGTGGTCGCCGCCCACCGATCGGGACTCGGCGAGCTCCGCGCGTGCCTCGTCCGCGTTCTGGTCGGCGGCGGCGGGCTCGGCCCGTATCAGGCGGCCGACGCGCGAATCCGCGACGGCCGTGGTCAGCGGGGTCAGCAGCATCATGGCGAGCGGCGCCAGCAGCAGCGTGACCGCCGTCCCCAGGGCGAACCCGCCGATCACATCGGTCGGGTAGTGGACGCCCATATAGACGCGGCAGAACCCTTCCAGCAGCGCGAGCCCTATGGCGGCAACCCCATAAGCGCGGTGAGCCATGAAGACGCCGACGGCGACCGCCATGGTCAACGTCGCGTGGTCGCTGACGAACGAGAAGTCGGTCTTGCCCGCCACCAGGACATCGAGCCCCTGATGGTCCCTGAAGGGTCTGGGCCGCTCGACAAAGCCGCGGATGGGGATGTTGGCAACCAGCGCCAGCCCGGCGGCCAGCGGGGCCCACACCAGCCCGGCGACGGCGGACGGCGCCTCCTGCCGCCGCTTCCGGACGCTCCACCAGGCGGCCAGGGTCACCAGGGCGAGCCCGATGATGATCCCGTACTCGCCGACGAACTCCATGACGCGGTCGAACCAGTGCGGGGCGTCCTTCGCCAGCCCGTTGATGTCGTAGAGCAGGCTGACATCGGGGTTCGACCCGTCCAGTGCGAGTCCAGCCATATGCCGTGGCCCCTTATCTCTTGCCTGTCACTACGTGCAGCTGCCGACCCCCCGTAATGCCCTGCGAGCCGTGGCAACGCGACCGGCGCCGGAGAGTCCGCCGTCGATCCACGCTGATCCACGCCTCGATCCACCTCCAGGGAACGCCCTCTTCTCGCCAGGGGTTCCGTACTCCACCCAACGATCACCGGGACGTTATCGAAGGGTGACCGATCGTCGCAGCTCAGGGGGAATCCTTACGCGGGGTTCGCCCGCGGCAGCGCTTTCGCGCCATCCTGAGTCACCCGTGTAGCACCGATGTAGTCCGGCGAGTCGATCTTGTCAAAACGGATCACCGCACCGGTGTAGGGCGCGTTGATCATGTAGCCGCCGCCCACGTACATCCCCACATGGTGGATCGATCTCGGATCGTCGAGGTCATAGGCGAAGAAGACCAGATCCCCGGGGAGCAGCTCGCTCCGCTTGGGGTGCGGTCCGGCGTTCCACTGGTCGTTGGCGACGCGCGGCAGATTAATGCCGACCGTCTTGTACGCCGCCTGCGTCAGCCCCGAGCAGTCGAACCGCCCGCCCTGCTCCGGCGTGCCGTTCCCGCCCCAGAGATAGGGCTTGCCGAGCTGCTTCTGCGCGAAGTAGATCGCCCCGGCCGACTGCTGGGAGGGCTGGACCTTCTGGATCGGCGCCTCGAAGCTCTTGGCGAGGGTGGTGATGGTCTTCACGTAGTTCTGGGTCTCGCGGTAAGGCGGCACCCCGCTGTACTTGATCACGGCATAGGCGCCCGCGTTGTACGAGGCCAGCATGTTGTGCGTCTGATTGCCCGGCACATCCTTGACGTACTTGGCGAGCGAGCAGTCATAGGCGGCCGCCGACGGGATCGCGTCCTGCGGGTCCCAGATGTCCTTGACGCCGTCCTTGTTGCCGTCGACCCCGTGCGAGGCCCAGGTGGCGGGGATGAACTGCGCTATCCCCTTGGCGTCGGCCGGGCTCTGCGCCTTCGCGTTCCAGCCGCTCTCCTGGTAGAGCTGCGCGGCGAGGAGCGCGGGGTTGATGGCCGGGCAGGAGTTCCCGTACCGCTGGATGAGCGGTTCGTACGTGGCGGGAACGGCGCCCTTGGCCAGCCCGACGGCCTTACCGCCGGCACCGCCGACGAGGTCCGCCGCGACCATGTAGGTACCGACGACGAGCAGCGCGACGAAGGAAAAGGAGACTCCGAGACCGACACTGACACCCAGCCAGACCTTACGCACCCGGCCATCCTCCCCCATTCACCCGCCATACGAACGCGTTTCCGCTCGCACGGCGAAAATCAGCCGCTCCCCAGCCGAAACCATACGACGGCCCCCGACGCGCGCCCCCTTATGCGCCGCCGACCCGCCCCGCACGCCTCACCGCCCCATCTCGGCCGCCTCTCGCGGGGCCGGGGAACGCGTAGAGTCCAGCCGTCCGAGCACACGACCCTGGGGACCGCAGATGACACGCCTCGACCGGCAAGAGCTCGACTGGCAGCGGGCCGCACCCGACGACCTTCCGGAGGGCGCCGCCTACCTCGAGGTGGCCGTGGGCCCCGACGACCAGATCCTGATGCGCGAGAGCAACGACCCGGAGACCGTCGTCGTCACGACCCGGGCCAAGTGGGACGCGTTCATCAAGGGCGTCAAGGCGGGCGAGTTCGACGACTTCGCGGACCTTACGGAGACGGACGAGCCCGCGGGGAAGTGAGGGGGCGGGGCCCAGCGGGCGGAGGCGCTGAGCGCAGGCGCGCTGATGGCCCTTCACCAAGGAGCCTGCCCGTCAGCCCCTCACGGATCGTTGCCCCACGCCCACCCGCGTGATACACAGAGTGACCATACGACACTCCGTTGACATGCCTCACACGGCCGCCGGACGGGCGTGTCCCACAACACGCACGAGATCCGCCAAGAAATGCCGCCAAGTCGACATGCGGAAGCGGATTCATCAGCGAAGATAGAGGCTGACCCACGCCATGCCGGCGAAGAGACACAACAACCCACAAGGGGCGGTGAGTTCATCATGTTCCTAGCGGCCGAAAAGGGCGACATCAACACCATCATCGGCGGAATCGCCCCAGACTGGGGTCCGTTCGGCAGCCTGGGCAGCGAGGCCCGCGTCATGATCGAGGTCGTGATGGCGGTCGCACTGCTGCTGTGCTTCGGCATCGCCATCTGGGGCGCGGCCAAGCAGCGGATCGGCGCGACGGCCCTGCGGGACACCTTCAGCGCGGAGCAGGGCAAGGGACTGATCGTCGCGGGCCTGACCGGTGTGTTCATCATCGGTTCACTGGGCACGCTCTTCACGATCGTGTACGGCATGGCCATCTAGCCGCGTCCCCGCCCGCCCCCGAGCCGCCCCTCCGCGCGGGGCGCACACCCCTGGTCGCAAGCCTCCGCTCCCGATTCCCCCTACCGGCCCCACACCCCGTACCCGAGGCTGCTCCCTGATGCCCGCTCCCGCTCACCACGCTGAGGTCGTGTCAGCTTGATGTCCACTCACACCAGCGCGCCCGAGCGTCAGTCCTCACCGTTACCGTCGTATGCGGGTGACGGAAGAGGGACCATGGATGACGCGGTCGGCAGAATCAGCGGGATCGGCGGTATCAGCAGGCTCGGCAGGCTCGGCACGGGTGAAGGGGCGTACGCAGGATGAGTCTCGGCGGCGACGACGGATACGGCGGTGACTACGAGGGCCATGAGGCGCGCCGCGGCCGCGGCGCGGCCCCCGAAGGTCACCTGACGCGCACCCGCCTGCCCGAGGGTGACGGCGACCCCTACGGTCCACCCCGCCGAGCCCCCGGCCGCGCCAAGCCCAGCCGCAACCTGATCACCGTGGTCGGCGTCATCGTCCTCCTCCTCGCGGCCATCGCCTTCGTCAACCGCGGCGACGCCAAGGACGGCGGGTCCAGCGACAGCGACACCGGCGGGGGCGGCACCGAAGCCCACCCCACCGCCCCCACGGGCGAGCGCCCGGTCGACGGCAAGAACGCCACTACCGACATCGCCTCGGGCTTCGCCAAATCGGAGCAAGGCGCCCAGAGCGCGGCGGCGAACTACGCGGTGGCGCTCGCATCCGCCGACATGACCAAGTCGGACCGCCGTCACCAGCTCGTTTCCCAGGTCTTTACGAGCGACAGAGTGGACGGGCTGCAGAAGAAGCTGGACCGGGCCTACTCCAAGAGCTTCCTGGAGAAGCTCGGCCTGGACGCGAACGGCAACGCGGGCGACGGCATGACCTATGTCTCGCGCGCCGCCCCCATCGGCACGAAGACGACCGCTTCCACGGATACCGCCGCCACCGTCGAGGTCTGGTGCACCGGCGTGTTCGGCACGGCCGGAGAGGGATCGAAGAACCCGGTAGCCAACGACTGGTTCACCATGACCGTCAAGCTGCGATGGGTGAACAAGGACTGGAAGGTCGATAGCTACTCCCAGAAGGACGGCCCTGCCCCGGTCAACAGCGACAACACCGCGTCGACGGCTGATGAGATCGCCAAGGCTGTGCAGCAGTACGGAGGGTTCACGTATGCCCGGTAAGCCGCGCAAGCGCATCGTCACGCTCGCTGGGGTGGTGGCGGCGGTCCAGACCTCTGCCGTGCTCCTCGCCACGCGGGCCGCCGCCGCACCGTCGCCGAGCCCGTCCGACAACAGCGACTGCGACCTGCTCACGGGCTCGGCCAAGAAGTACTGCGAAAAAGGCGACAAGGGTGGCGGCCCCCCCGACCCCTCCAACCCCCTCGACCCCGCCGCCTCCCTCGCCCGCGGCTGCGCCGACGCCGCCTCCTGGCTCGTCGGCAAGCTCTCCAAGCTCGTCAAGGAGACTGCCAACGTCGACTTCACCAACGAGGCCTTCCTCCGTCAGTACGCCGTCGTCTTCGCCGCCTCCACCGTCCTCACGCTCATCCTCTGGCTCCTCGCCGTCGCCAAGCGCGCCATCCGCGGCGTCCCCCTCGGCGAGGCGCTCTCCGAAGCCATAGGTTTCCTCTGGCTGACGGTCCTGGCCTCCGCCTTCACCCCCCTCATCCTCTATACGGTCGTCACCGCGACCGACGCCGTCACCGACGCCATCGCCTCCGGCACCGGTGCGGACAACGACGCCTTCTTCGGCTCCTTCTCCCAGGCGCTCAAGCGGGACGAGGACATCGGCGGCGGCCCGATCATGCTGATCGTCGTCTCGCTGGTGACGATCCTCGCCGCCGGTGTCCTCTGCCTCGAGCTCGTCATCCGCGCCGCCCTCCTCTACGTGGGCGCGCTGCTCGGCACCGCCGTCTACGCGGGCCTCGTCGACAAGAACATGTGGGGGCATGTGCGCCGCTGGGCGGGGATCATGATCGCCGTGATCCTCGTCAAGCCGGTGATCATCACCGTCCTGGCCCTCGCCGGCGCGCTCTCCACCAACGGCGACAAGCCCGACGCCTTCTCGGCCGTCGTCTCCGGCCTGTCCATCATCATCCTCGCCATCTTCGCCAGCGCGATGATCTACCGCTTCGTCCCCGGCTTCGGCGACGAGATCGTCAAGGCCCGCAGCGCCAGCTCCGACCCCGCGTCCCGCCAGGCCGCCGCCGTCATCACTTCCCCCGCCGCCCTGGTGAAGCAGGGCATCAACACCCACAGCGCCCGCGGCGGAGGCGAGGCCGGCGGGGGCGCCGCCCCGGGGCAGGCCAAGCCCGCCAACCCCGTCTCCGGCGGCGTGGCGGCCCACTCCACCCGCACCAGCGGCGGGGGCGGCGGAGGCGCCTCCCCCGCGCCCGCCAGCCGCACCGGCCACACCGGAGGCTCCGGCGGCGGCTCCGCCACGAACCGCAGCTCCGGCAACAACTCGGGAGGTGACCGGCGGTGACGATCGACGCCCAGTCGCACCCCATCGCGCCCCGTCGCACGTATCTGATCGGGCGCCCCCGCCCGAACGCGATCGTCGGCAAGAACCGCGAGACCGGCGAGATCGCGCTGATCATCGCGGGGGCGTTCATCGGGATGATGTGCGGGCTGCTGGTGCCGGTGCTGACGTTCCGCATCACCGCCCTGGTCGGCTTCCCCACCCTCGCCCTCGCCGCCGTCTACGTCCCGTACAACGGGCGGACGTTCTACCGCTGGTTCGAGATCAACCGCTCCTACAAGCGCAGCGTCCGTAAGGGCACCACCGCCTACCGCTCCAGCGCCGCCGAGGCCGGCACCCGCCTGGACGGCCGTGAGATCGAGGTCGGCCCGCCCCCCGGCATCGGCCGGATCAACTGGCTGGCCGCCCCCTTCGGCCCCGACGAGATCGCCGTGCTCCTGCACGCCGACCGCCGCACCGTCACCGCCGCCATCGAGATCGAGGGCCCCGGCGTCGGACTGCGCGACAGCGAGGACCAGGAGGCCCTCGTGGACCGGTTCGGCACCCTGCTCAAGCACGTGGCCAACGGCGACGGCTTCGTGACCCGGCTGCAGATACTGGCCCGCACCCTCCCCGCCGACCCCGACGCGCACGCCAAGGACGTCGAGCGGCGCGGCGACGACCAGGCCCCCAACTGGCTCAAGGACTCCTACGACCAGCTGCAGTCCATGGTCTCCACCTCCTCCGAGCAGCACCGCGCCTATCTCGTCGCCTGTATGCACTACACCCGCGACCTGGCCGCCGAGGCCCAGGCCATCGCGCGCGCCGCCCGCCACAGCGGCGGCGGCCGGCGGCTCGACAAGGACGCGGGCCTCGCCGTGGTGATGGCCCGTGAGCTGACCGACATCTGCGCCCGGCTCGCCGAGGCCGACATCCGGGTGCGCCAGCCCCTGGGGCAGGGGCGGCTTGCGTCCCTCATCCACTCCATGTACGACCCGGACCACCCCATCGACCACATCCAGGCGATGACCAAGCGGAACGCCTGGCCCGCCGAGCTGGACGCCATGGAGCCCACCTACCTCCAGGCCAAGACCCGGGAGTCGAGCACCCGCGAGCCCTGGTGCCACTCCACGGCCTGGGTGAAGGAGTGGCCCATGACGCCCGTCGGGGTCAACTTCCTCGCCCCGCTGCTCGTCCACACGCCCGATGTCATCCGTACGGTCGCCGTCTGTATGGACCTCGAGCCCACCGAGGTCGCCATCGAGCGGATGCTCACCGAGAAGACCAACGACGAGGCCGAGGCCAGCCGCGCCGCGAAGATGAACCGCACCGTGGACCCGCGCGACATCGCCGCCCACGGACGGCTCGACCAGCGCGGCGAGGACCTCGCCAGCGGCGCCGCGGGCGTCAACCTCGTCGGCTACATCACCGTGTCCTCCCGTTCGCCGGAGGCCCTCGCGCGCGACAAGCGGACCATCCGCGCCTCGGCGGGGAAGAGCTACCTCAAGCTGGAGTGGTGCGACCGCGAGCACCACCGGGCCTTTGTGAACACGCTGCCGTTCGCGACCGGCATCCGCCGATAGATCAGACAGAGCCGATACAGCCCATAGAGCTGATAGACACGACTGGGACGACAGGGACGATAGGGGCTCCGCCGTGGCCGATCCGATGAGCGCCATCACCGATGCGTTCACCAGCTTTCTCTTCGGAAAGGTGGAGACGACGCGACTGCCCGTACGCACCTCCACCGGCCAGGCCCAGGCGGTCTATCTCCCCACCGCGGCACCCGGCCTCGGCGACTCCGGCGTGGTCATCGGCCGTGAGGTCTACTCCGGCAAGGGCTATATCTACGACCCCTTCCAGCTCTACGGCCAGCAGCTGCCGGCCCCCCACTGGCTGGTGCTCGGCGAGTCCGGTAACGGCAAGTCGGCCTTGGAGAAGACCTATGTCCTGCGCCAGCTGCGGTTCCGCGACCGCCAGGTGGTGGTGCTGGACGCCCAGGGCGAGGACGGCGTCGGCGAATGGAACCTCATCGCCCAGGAGCTGGGGATAACGCCCATCCGGCTCGACCCCATGGCGGCCCTGGACGGCGGTATCCGTCTGAACCCCCTGGACCCGGCGATCACCACGACCGGTCAGCTCGCCCTGCTCCGCACGATCATCGAGGTCGCGATGGGGCACGGGCTCGACGAGCGGTCCGGGTTCGCCCTGAAGGTCGCGCACGCCTACGTCAACGAGACCGTCGTCGACCGCCAGCCGGTGCTGACCGACATCGTGGAGCAGCTGCGCCACCCCGAGGAGGAATCGGCGGCGGCCATGAACGTCGATATAGACGACGTACGGGCCTGGGGTCTCGATGTCGCCCTGGTGCTGGAC
The DNA here is from genome assembly GCF_042750115.1 of Streptomyces sp. NPDC059455. Taxonomy (NCBI): domain Bacteria; kingdom Bacillati; phylum Actinomycetota; class Actinomycetes; order Kitasatosporales; family Streptomycetaceae; genus Streptomyces; species Streptomyces sp. NPDC059455. The sequence continues at coordinate 2,808 of NZ_JBHYVB010000206.1, read as the reverse complement.
CGGCTGGTCGACGGTGATCTGCGCGGTATGTTCGACGGCCCCACCACGGCCGGAATCGATCTGGACTCACCCCTGATCGTCTTCGACCTGTCCCATATCGATCGCAACTCGATCGCGATGCCGATTCTCATGGCCATCGTGGGCGTCTGGCTGGAGCACACCTGGATCCGTCCCGACCGTAAGAAGCGCATCTTCCTGGTCGAGGAGGCGTGGCACATCATCAACTCGCCCTTCGTCGCCCAGCTCTTCCAGCGGCTGCTGAAATTCGGGCGGCGGCTCGGCCTGTCGTTCGTCGCCGTCGTCCACCACCTCTCCGACGTGGTCGACGGCGCGGCGGCGCGGGAAGCCGCGGCCATCCTCAAGATGGCCTCCACCCGGACGATCTACGCCCAGAAGGCGGACGAGGCACGGGCCACCGGCCGCGTCCTGGGCCTGCCCCGCTGGGCCGTCGAGATCATCCCCACGCTGTCGCCCGGTATCGCGGTCTGGGACGTCAACGGCAACGTACAGGTCGTCAAACACCTGATCACCGAGGCCGAGCGGCCCCTCGTCTACACCGACCGGGCGATGACGGAGGACGCGCTGGCCGTGCAGATGGCGGTCGAGGCGGAGGCCGAGGGGCGCGCCGCCGCGGCGGTCGAGGCGGCGGAGGCGGACACCTTCGGCGGGCCGTCGTACGGATCCACGGTGGCGTGAGATGGCAGCGGGACAGAATCACGGCGGGCCCGCGGAACGCGGTATTCCGGACGGCTTGTTGATCGGCGCCATCGCCCTCCTGCTGGGCGCGCTCGGCCTGATGTGGTCGGCGACCGGGCTGGCCGGGCTCTTCGCCCGCGGCGCCTGGCCGGACAACCTGACCTTCATGCGCGCACCAGTGGCGCTGCGCCATCTGCTGCAGGAGCCGCAAGACCTGGCGGCGGCCTGGCCCGACACCCCGAAGGACCAGCTGTCGGGGTACGGGCTGTTCTGGGGCATCTTCATCAGTGAGCTGATGGTGCTGATCGTCCTGACCATCTTCGTGATGGGCACACTGGCCCGCTACCGGACGGTCCGCGCCCAGCGCCGCGTCGCCCGCGCCGCCGCCCTCGCGGAGGCGGCGGAGGCAAAGCGGCTCGGCCTTTCGGACACGAGGACCGCGAAGGACGGCATCGAGCCCATGCCCGTCAACGGTACGGGCGTGGAGGCGACCCCTGGCGTCGATGCGCCGCCTCCACCCGTCCCCGGCCCTGGAAGCGCCTCAGCGGCCCCAGGAGCCGCCTCCGCCAGACCTTCTGAGGGTGCGCCCGGCACCGCCGCTCCAGACCGCTCCAGCGGGCTCCCCGCACCGGGCCCGGCCGAGGCGGTCCCCGGCGACGGCGTCATCGCACCCGTCGCCGATCACCGCCACCCGGCCGGGTCCGTCGCCGCCGAAGCGTCCGCCGGAACGGGCCCCGAACCGCACCCGTACATCGGCGAGCAGAGAGCCGACGCACAGGTCACTCCCGCCCAGGGCCAGACCACTCCCCCGGCCCAGGACGGGATGTACGCCCCGCTCGCCCCGACATCCGCACCACAGCCGCTCCCCACCCCCCGCACCGGCCCGCTGACGTCGGCCGCACTCCCCGACGGGGAACTGGCCCGGTCCCGCGTCCTCTTCGGCGCCCAGCGCGGGGAGTCCGCGGTCCACACCGTCCTGGAGGCCATCGGCCCCGTCCTCGTCGTCACCAGCGATCCCAAGCTCTGGGCCACGACCAAGGACGCCCGCGCCAAGCTCGGCCCCACCCACGTCTTCGACCCGTCCCATCTGCTCGACACCCCCGCCCGGCTGCGCTGGAACCCGGCGGCGGACTGCGGCTCCCGCGATATCGCGGCCGCCCGCGCCACCGCCCTCCTCGCCCCCGTGCGGCCCATGCACGCCATGGACCGGCCCCTGGCGGAGGCCGCGGAGACGATGCTGCGGTGCTGGCTCCACGCCGCCGCGGTGGACGGCCGGCCGTTCCGCCATGTGCACCGCTGGGCGCAGGGCAGCTCGGCCCACGAGCCCGTGAAGATCCTCCGTACGCATCCCAAGGCGGCGGGCGGCGCGGCCGGCGAGCTGGAAGCCACGCTCACCGCCCACCGCGAACGCCGCGACATGGCCCAGGAGCTGACCGCCCGTGCCCTCGGCGCGCTGTCGTCGATCCACATCCGGGACGCCTGCAATCCGGGACGCGCCGACATGCTCGCACTGGAGTCATTCGTCGCCGAAGGGGGAACCCTGTATCTGATGGGCGAATCCATCGAGGATCCCCGAACCCAGCCGGGTGCGATGCCGCTGTTGACCGCACTCGCCTCACACGTGGTCGAGCACGGCCGGCGCATGGCCGAACGGTCATCCTCCGGTCGGCTCGACCCACCACTGACCCTCGTCCTGGACGACGTGGCCGCCGTGGCCCCGCTCCCGGCACTCCCCGACCTCCTCGCTCAGGGCGCGGACCAGGGCCTGCCCACACTGGCCTTGATGCGCTCCCAGGAACAGGCCCGAGCCCGCTGGCCGCACCGCTCCCTGGTGGGCCAGGAGTCGCACTGACGGCCCGCACATCCCGCCGACGCATCCAGCCAGCTGCTCCGCGGTGGGTCTCCCGAGTGCGGGGACAGATATGCAGCAGGAGTCCCACGAACCACACGACGGGTACGACGGACCGACTGCCCCAAGCGTCGGGTCACAGAGGCCACCGGGCACATCGTGGGAGCTGAACGCAAAAATGCCTCGGTCCCGAGCACTATGTACTCGGGACCGAGGCTAAAATTTGTTCGGCGGCGTCCTACTCTCCCACAGGGTCCCCCCTG
>NZ_JBHYVB010000205.1:0-20128 GCF_042750115.1 Streptomyces sp. NPDC059455 | reverse complement strand
CCCCGGCCCCGACTCCCGGGCGCGGGGCGGCCTTGGCCACGCCCGCCCGACCACAACAGCCCCGCGCCACGACCGAACCGGCGCCGCCGACTCGGATCCGCGCCACCCCGAACCATCTGCGCAACCCACGCCCAGCCCCCGGGAGGCAGCCAGTGACCACCCGTCCCGACGAGATCACCCCACTCCGCGACGCACCCCGTACGGGGGTCTGGCTCATCGGCGCTCGCGGTTCCGTCGCCACCACCGCCGTGGCGGGCTGTGCCGCCGTCGCCGGGGGGCTGCAGCCGGCGACCGGAATGGTCACCGAGACCGCGGCGTTCGCGGACAGCGGTCTGCCCGCGCTCGCCGACCTCGACTTCGGCGGCCATGACACCGCCGCCACCCCACTGCCCAAGCGGGCCGAGGCGCTGGCCGCCGACGGGGTGCTGCCGCATGGGCTGCCCGCTGCCGTACGCGGCGAACTCGCCGCCGCCGACGCGGCCGTCCGTCCGGGCGGGCCACAGCCCGGCGACGGCCGTGGCGAGGAGGAGCTGATCGCCGCCTTCGCGGCCGACCTCACCGAGTTCGTCCGTACGCACGAACTCGCCCGCGCCGTCGTCGTCAACGTCGCCTCCACCGAAGCCGCCCCGGAGGACGCCGGGACGCTGCCGCCCAGCACCCTCTACGCGGCCGCCGCACTGCGCGCCGGATGCCCGTACGTCAACTTCACGCCCTCCACCGGGCTCCACCACCCCCGCGTGCGCGAGCGGGCCGAGCGCTCCGGGCTGCCGTACGCGGGGCGCGACGGCAAGACCGGGCAGACGCTGCTGCGGTCCGTCCTCGCGCCGATGTTCGCCCAGCGGGCGCTGGCCGTACGGAGCTGGTCCGGTACGAACCTCCTCGGCGGCGGCGACGGCGCCGCCCTCGCCGACCCGGGCGCCGCGGCGGCCAAGAACGCGGGGAAGGCGCGAGTCCTCTCCGACACCCTCGGCGAACTCCCCGACGGCGAGCTGCACATCGACAACGTGCCCGCGCTCGGCGACTGGAAGACCGCCTGGGACCACGTCTCCTTCGAGGGCTTCCTCGGCTCGCGGATGGTCCTGCAGACCATCTGGCAGGGCTGCGACTCGGCCCTCGCCGCACCGCTCGTCCTCGATCTGGCCCGGCTGACCGCCCGCGCCCATGAGGTCGGCCTCACCGGGCCGCTCCCCGAACTCGGCTTCTACTTCAAGGACCCGGACGGCGGCCCGGCCGCCCTCGCCGACCAGTACGCGGCGCTCATCGGCTTCGCCGGGCGGCTGCGGGGCCGGTCGTGACGGGCGACGCGGGGGAACGGGGGCCCTTCGGAAAGTGGGGCGACTGGGCCGAACTGCTCAGGGTGTCGGCCCTGTTCACCGTCCCCGGTGACGCCCTGGCGGGCGCGGCCGCCGCCCGGCGCGGCCCCAACCGGGGCACGGCGCTCGCCGTCTGCGCCTCGCTGTGCCTGTACGAGGCGGGCATGGCGCTCAACGACTGGGCCGACCGGGACATCGACGCCGTGGAGCGCCCCGGCCGCCCGCTGCCTTCGGGCCGTATCGCCCCCGCCGCGGCGCTGACCGCCGCGACCGGGCTGACCGCCGCCGGGCTCCTCTGCGCCGCCGCCGCGGGTCCCCCGGCCCTCGCCACGGCGACGGCCCTGGCGGGCACGGTGTGGGCGTACGACCTGGGGCTGAAGAACACGCCCGCGGGCCCGCCCGCCATGGCCGCCGCCCGCGCGCTGGACCTCCTCCTCGGCGCCACGGCCTCCGCCGGGCACATCCGCCCCGCCCTCCGCCCGGCCGCCCTCCTGGGCGCCCACACCCTCGCGGTGACCACGGTCTCCCGCCGCGAGGCGGTCGGCGGTTCCTCGACGGCCCCCCTCGGCGCTCTCGCGGTGGGAGCGGCGATCGCCTGGTCCGCGACCAGAGGCCCGGCCCCCGCCGCGGGGCGCGGCCCTGGGATGGGCCACGGCGCGCCGGTCGCGGTGGTGAACGGGGCCACCAGCGGCGCTCCGGTGGGTGGCGTGGCCGCCGGTGGTGCCATCGTCGCCCTCGTCAGGGGGCTCTCGCGCACGGGGCCACGCCGTGCTGGTCCGGCGAGGCGGCTCGCGGGGGCCGTGGGCCGCCTCCCCGCCGCCGTGGGCGGTGTGTCCACGTCGGGGGAACGGGCCACCACGCGTCGACGTGGTGCTCCGGCAAGGCCGCTCGCCGGGGCCGCGACCGCGCCGGCTTCTCCGGGCCGGGGCAACCGCCCCGGTTGGCGGCGGGCCCCTCGGCGCGCCCCCGCACAGGTGGGCCGCCTCCCTGCCGTGGGCGGCGTGTCCACGTCGGGGCGAGGCTCCTCTGGGGATGGAGCCGTTGGCCGGACGGTCACCGGCATGTGGAGCCGGAGCGCGGCGGCGCGGCACATGGCCGCCACCGTCCGGGCGGATGCGTCGCCCAAGGCCACCGCATCCGCCCCGGCCGCCGTCCAGGGCGCCGCGGCCGCCATTGCCCGGGAACTCGCGCGGGGCAAGGGCGTACGGGCAGGGCGGGGCAGTCCGGCGAGGCGGCTCGTCGCTACGGTCGTGGCGGGCCGACGCGTGGCGGTCGCGGCGGCCACCGGGCGTGGCGGTCCGCCGGGCGGGCTCGGGGTATGGCCCGGTGGTGCCGCGAGGCGGCTCACTTCGGCCGCCACCGGCCGTGGCGGTCCGGCGGGCGGGCCGCGTGCCGGGGCAGGGTTGCGCCCGACCGTCGCCTCGGCGGGCACGGCGGCCGAGCGTACGCGTCCGGTCGGCCGCATGGCCGCCGTGGCCGGGGTCGCCCTCGTGGGCGGCCGTGCCGGGGGCGCGTTGCCCCGGAGCGTCCCCTCGCGCGGCGCGGCGGTCAGCCGCTTCGCGGCCGTCGCGGGGGTCGCCCTCGCGGGCGGGTACGTGGCCACGGTCGCCCGGCCGTTGGCGCATGCCGCGCTCAACCCGTCCCCGTACCTCCTCCAGCGTGCCGTCGGCAGCGGCATCCGCGCGATGATCCCGCTTCAGGCCGTGCTCGCCTCCCGCGCCGGGGCGCACCGTACGGCCGCGGGGCTGCTCGCGCTGATGCCCGTCGCCCGCCGGCTGTCGAGAAAGGTCAGCGCGACATGAGCCGCACCGGCGACCCCGGCCGCCCCACCCCGGAATCCCTCCGCTTCGCCTACGGCACCAACGGTCTGACCGACCTCCGCCTGAGCGACGCCCTCGCACTCCTCGCCGACCTCGGCTACGACGGCGTCTCGCTGACCCTCGACCATATGCACCTCGACCCGCTCGCCCCGGACCTCGCCGCCCGTACCCGCCGCGTCGCCCGCGACCTCGAGCGGCTCGGTCTCGGTGTCGCGATCGAGACCGGTGCCCGGTATGTGCTCGACGCCCGGCGCAAGCATCACCCCACCCTGCTCGACCCGGACCCCGAGGCCCGTGGCGCCCGGGTCGATCTGCTGCTGCGGGCCGTGCGGGTGGCGGGGGACCTCGGGGCCCCGGCCGTGCACTGCTTCAGCGGGGTGCTGCCGCCCGGTGAGTCCGGGGAGACGGCGTGGCGGCGGCTGGCGGACGCCGTCGGGCCGGTGGTGGTGGCCGCCGGGGCGGTGGGCGTCTCCCTCGCGATCGAGCCGGAGCCGGGGCATCTCCTCGCCGACCTCGCCGGTTTCCACCGGCTGCGCACGGCGCTCGGCGATCCGGCCGCCCTCGGCCTCACCCTCGACATCGGCCACTGCCAGTGCCTGGAACCCGACCCGCCCGCCGAGTGCGTCCGCGCGGCGGCGCCCTGGGTGCGGCATGTGCAGATCGAGGACATGCGGCGCGGAGTGCATGAGCATCTGCCGTTCGGCGAGGGGGAGATCGACTTCCCGCCGGTGCTGGAGGCGCTGCGCGCGGCGGGGTACCGGGGTCTCGTCGGCGTCGAGCTGCCCCGCCACTCCCACGCCGGTCCCGAACTGGCCCGCGCCTCCCTGCGGTTCCTCAAGGACGCCGAACGGGCCGCGAGCGAGGGAGGCGTCCGATGCTGACCGTGACCGAGCTCCGCGCCGCCGTGGAGCGGCGCCTGGACGAGGCAGGCCGCGCCTGGCTGGACGGCGCGCTGACGGACGCGGCGAAATCCGGGCCGCGCCCGGACGCTCCCGGCCCCGCCCGCTGGGAGCTGGACTTCGCCTCCGCGGGCCGCCACGTCCGTAACCCCCAACCCGCCGCCGACGACCTCACCCCCCACGAACTCCCCGACACCCCCCACGACCTCCCCGACGCCGCCCGCATCCTCATCCTCCACGCCGCGCACGCGGACGCGCCCACCGTCGAGAGGCTGTACGCGCACGGCACGGGCGCCGAGCGCCGGGCCGTTCTGCGGGCGCTTCCGCATCTCGGGCTCTTCGCCGGGGCCGACGCCGTACCGCTCGTCGAGGACGCCCTGCGGACCAATGACACCCGGCTCGTGGCCGCCGCCGTCGGGCCGTACGCCGCTCGGCATCTCTCGCCGCACAGCTGGCGGCAGGCCGTGCTCAAGTGCCTGTTCACGGGCGTGCCCCTCTCCGCCGTCGCCGACTGGGAGCGGCGGGCGCGCGGGGACGGCGAGCTGGGCCGCATGCTCGGCGACTACGCCCAGGAGCGCACCGCCGCCGGGCGTCCCGTGCCCGGCGATCTCGACCGCGTACTGGCCGTGACCCGCGCCCTGCCCGGCGCGCCCCGCGCCCTGACCCGCGAGGAGTCCTGATGCGCATCTTCGATCCCCACATCCATATGACCTCCCGCACCACCGACGACTACGAGGCCATGTACGCCGCTGGGGTGCGCGCCCTCGTCGAGCCGTCCTTCTGGCTCGGGCAGCCCCGCACCTCGCCCGCCAGCTTCTACGACTACTTCGACTCCCTCCTCGGCTGGGAGCCCTTCCGGGCCGCCCAGCACGGGATCGCCCACCACTGCACCCTCGCGCTCAACCCCAAGGAGGCCAACGACCCGCGCTGCACCCCCGTCCTGGACGAGCTGCCGCGCTATCTCGTCAAGGACGGCGTCGTGGCCGTGGGCGAGATCGGCTACGACTCGATGACCCCCGCCGAGGACGCCGCCCTCGCCACCCAGCTGCGGCTCGCCACCGACCACGGGCTGCCCGCCCTGGTCCACACCCCGCACCGCGACAAGCTGGCCGGGCTGCGCCGCACCCTCGACGTCGTCGGGGAGTCCGCGTTGCCCCCGGACCGTGTCCTCGTCGACCACCTCAACGAGACCACCGTCAAGGAGGCCAAGGACAGCGGCTGCTGGCTGGGCTTCTCGGTCTACCCCGACACCAAGATGGACGAGGAGCGGATGGTCGCGATCCTGCGCGCGTACGGGCCCGAGAAGGTCCTGGTCAACTCGGCCGCCGACTGGGGGAGGAGCGACCCGCTCAAGACCCGGGCGGTCGGCGATCTGATGCGCGCCGAGGGGTTCACCGAGGACGACGTCGACCTCGTGCTGTGGCGCAACCCGGTGGCGTTCTACGGGCTCAGCGGCCGCCTGGACCTGGACCTCGACGTCGACGACACCACGGCCACCGCCACCCACGAGGGCAACTCCATCCTGCGCGGCGGCGCCCCGGCCGCAGCGCCGACGGAACGGTGAGGAGGACCCCATGCGCTTCCGCCACCCCGACGGCTCCACCGTCCACCTCGCCTACTGCACCAACGTCCACCCCGCCGAAGACCTCGACGGCGTCGTGGAGCAGCTCCGGCTGCACTGCGAACCGGTCCGCCGCCGCCTCGGCCGCGACCGGCTCGGCATCGGCCTGTGGCTGGCCCGCGACGCCGCCCGCACCCTGAGCGCCGACCCCGCCGAACTGCGCAGGCTGCGCACCGCGCTGGACACCCGCGGTCTGGAGGTGGTCACCCTCAACGGCTTCCCGTACGAGGGGTTCGGCGCCCAGGAGGTCAAGTACCGGGTCTACAAGCCCGACTGGACCGATCCGGAGCGGCTGGAACACACCACCCATCTGGCCCGGCTGCTGGCCGCGCTGCTCCCGGACGACATCACCGACGGCTCCGTCTCCACCCTGCCGCTCGCCTGGCGCGCCCCCTTCGACGCCGACGCCGCCCGCGCCGCCCGCCGCCACCTCACCACCCTCGCCCAGCGGCTCGACGCCATCCAGGAGCTCACCGGCCGGTCCGTCCGCATCGGCCTGGAGCCCGAGCCAGGCTGCACCGTCGAGACCACCGCGCAGGCCATCGAGGCGCTCACCGCGCCCGGCGGCCCGCCCCTGGACCGCATCGGCGTCTGCCTGGACACCTGTCATCTGGCGACACAGTTCGAGGATCCGCACACGGCCACAGGCGCGCTCACCGCCGCCGGGGTCCCGGTCGTCAAGGCGCAGCTGTCCGCCGCGCTGCACGCCGAGGACCCGGGGCGGCCCGCCGTACGGGAGGCCCTCGCGGCCTTCGCCGAGCCCCGCTTCCTCCACCAGACCCGCACCCGGGCCCCCGAGGGCGGCGTCACCGGCACCGACGACCTCGACCAGGCGCTCGCCGGCGGTCTCGCGGACACCGCGCCCTGGCGGTCCCACTTCCACGTCCCGCTGCACGCCCCGCCCGAGCCCCCACTGACCTCCACCCTCCCGGTGCTCGCCGACGCCCTGGCCCGTCTCGTCGGCGGGCCCGCCCCGCTGACCCGCCACCTCGAAGTGGAGACCTACACCTGGCAGGCGCTCCCGCCCGAGCTGCGCCCCCGCACCCGCGACCGGCTCGCCGACGGCATCGCCGCCGAACTCGCCCTCGCCCGCGACCTGCTGACCGACCTCGGCCTCAAGGAGCTGCCATGAGCGACCCGAGCCACCGGAGCGACAGGGGCGACCGGACCGGCCCCACCCCCCTCCTCGTCCTCGACGTCGTCGGGCTCACCCCCCGGCTGCTGGACCACATGCCCCACCTCAAGGCCCTCGCCGGCTCCGGCTCCCGCGCCGCGCTGGGCACCGTGCTGCCCGCCGTCACCTGCGCCGCCCAGTCGACGTTCCTCACCGGCACCACCCCCGCCGAGCACGGCATCGTCGGCAACGGCTGGTACTTCCGCGAGATGGGCGAGGTGCTGCTGTGGCGGCAGCACAACGGCCTAGTAGGCGGCGACAAGCTGTGGGACGCCGCCCGCCGGGCCCACCCGGGCTACACCGTGGCCAACATCTGCTGGTGGTACGCGATGGGCTCGGACACCGACATCACCGTCACCCCGCGCCCCGTCTACTACGCCGACGGCCGCAAGGAGCCGGACTGCTACACCCGGCCCCCCGCGCTGCACGACGAACTCACCGCGAAGCTCGGCACCTTCCCCCTCTTCCACTTCTGGGGGCCGGGCGCCGATCTGGTCTCCTCGCAGTGGATCATCGACGCCACCCGTCACATCCTGCGCACCAGCCCCACCGATCTGGTGCTCACCTACCTTCCGCACCTGGACTACGACCTCCAGCGGTACGGCCCCGACGACCCCCGCGCCCACTCCGCCGCCGCCGAGCTCGACACCGCCCTCGGCCCGCTGCTCGACGACGCCACCGCCCGTGGCCGCACCGTCGTGGCGCTGTCCGAGTACGGCATCACCCGGGTGTCCCGGCCGGTGGACATCAACCGGGCGCTGCGCCGGGCCGGACTGCTGGAGGTGCACACCCAGGACGGCATGGAGTACCTCGACCCCGGCGCCTCCCGCGCCTTCGCGGTCGCCGACCACCAGCTCGCCCATGTGTATGTGCGCCGCGCGGAGGACCTGGACGCCACCCGCGCCGCCCTGGCCGGTCTGCCCGGTATCGCCGAAATCCTCGACGACGAGGGCAAGAAGGCCCACGGCCTGGACCATCCCCGCTCCGGGGAACTGGTCGCGGTGGCCGCGCCGGACGCCTGGTTCACGTACTACTACTGGCTCGACGACGCCCGTGCCCCCGACTTCGCACAGCTGGTGGAGATCCACCGCAAGCCCGGCTATGACCCGGCCGAGCTGTTCATGGACCCCAAGGACCCCTATGTGCGGGTGCGGGCCGCCACCGCGCTGGCCCGCAAGAAGACGGGGATGCGCTACCGCATGGCCGTCGTCCCGCTCGATCCGTCCCCGGTGCGCGGCAGCCACGGCCGCCTCCCGGACCGCGAGGAGGACGGACCCGTCCTCCTCTGCTCCCAGCCCGGCGTGGTGAGCGGACAGGTGGCCGCCACCGACGTCAAGAACCTGCTCCTCCGCCTCGCCGGTCTGACGAACGCAACCGAAGGAGACACCCTGTGAAGAGGGCCCAGGACAACCCCGAACTCGCCGAGACCCTCCGCCGCCGCAGATTCCTCGGTGTCGCCGCGGGCGCCACGGCCGCCGGTCTGCTCGGCACCGGCACCGCCGCGGCCGCCCAGACGGGCGGCACCGCCGCCGCGTCGGCCCAGAACGGCCGGGGCGGCCCGCTGGTGCCCCGCGGCCACCTCGGCATCCAGCTCTACACCCTCCGCGACCAGGTGCAGTCCATCGGCTTCGCCGGTGTCTTCGAGGAACTGGCCCGGTACGGCTACGACCAGGTGGAGTTCGCCGGCTACACCCAGGGCACCGGCGACATCACCCTCAAGCAGCTCAAGCGGCTGATGCGGGACAACGGGCTGCGCGGAATCGGCAGCCACGTCGGCTACTACTCCGACGACCCGAAGGCGTACACCTTCGCCACCAACCTCACCAAGGTGCTCGACGACGCCGAGGCGCTCGGCCTGCCGCATGTGGGCACCGCCTCCGGGCCCTGGCGCTACGGCTCCACGGTCGACGGCTGGAAGCGCTGCGCGGAGGAGTTCAACACCTACGGCGCGGCGGCCAAGGCGCGCGGGATGAAGTTCTACCAGCACAACCACGCCGAGGAGTTCTCCTTCGCCACCGACCGGCCGGACGTCCGCCTCTACGATGTGCTGCTCGCCGAGACCGACCCCGAGCTGGTCCATCTGGAGATGGACATCTACTGGGCGTATGTGGCCCAGTACCGGTTCGGCAAGAAGGCCGACGGCTCCCCGGCGCCCTTCGAGCCGCTGGCTTACGTCCTGCGGGCCCCGCACCGCTATCCGCTCTTCCACGTCAAGGACGGGGAGCACGACGAAACCGTCCCCGACGGCTACCGGATGGTGGACGTCGGGGACGGTGACATCGACTACCGCCGCTTCCTGAGCGCGGTCGGCAAGACCCATGGCGGGCGGCGTGACCACCACTGGATGGTGGAGCACGACCAGCCCGCCGATTCGCTCACCACCGCCCGCCGCTCCGCCCGCTATCTGCGGTCGTTGCGTTGCGGCGGACGGGGCTGAGCGAGGGCCCCCCGCGGAGCTAGACGACCTCGCGGCTGATCGGCTGCGGGTTCGGGGCGATGCCCCGGATCCGCGGCCGGCCGGGCTGCCGCAGCAACAGGGCCACCGCGGCCGCCAGCATGGAGATGCCGCCGGCGAGCGCGTACGCGCCGTCGTAGCCCCAGGAGTCGACCACCATCGAGCCGAGGCCGCCGCCGAACAGCCCGCTGACCAGCTTTCCGCTGTACACCAGGCCGTAGTTGGTGGCGTTGTAGTTCTCCCCGAAGTAGTCCGGGGTCAGCGCCGCGAACATCGGGTAGAAGGCGCCGCCGCCGAACCCGGAGAGGAAGGCGAAGAAGAGGAACAGCACCTCGTTGTGGATGTCGCCGGCCCAGATCACCCCGAACTGGGCGAGGCCCAGCACCACGATGACGAAGACCAGCGTCGTCTTCCGCCCCCACAGGTCCGAGAGCCAGCCGACCACCCCGCGTCCGACACCGTTGACGACGGACATGATGCCCATGGACGAGGCCGCCACCAGCGGGCCGAAGCCCACCTCCTTGGCGTAGTCGACCTGGAAGGAGATCCCGAAGATGGACACTCCCGCGGTGAGCACCAGGGACACCCACATCAGCGGAAGCATCCCGGACTTGATGGCCTCCTTGGGCGTGTACTGCCGCACCGCCGGCGGGTTCTTCGCCAGGCTCGCCGCGCTCTTGGCGTTGCCGGCGTAGCTCAGCGGGTCGATGTCGGCGGGCCACCAGTTCTTCGGCGGGTCCTTGAAGAACCAGGCGCAGATCGCCACGACGATCAGCACATAGACCCCGATGAGGTCCAGGACCTCGTCGAAGTTCCCGGTGTCGAACCAGTAGTTGAAGATGAAGATGAACGGCAGCGCGCCGTAGGCGAACCCACCGTTGACGAACCCCGTCTTCGCCCCGCGCCGCTCCGGGAACCACTTGCCCACCATGTTGATGCAGGTGGCGTAGACGAACCCGGAGCCGAGACCCCCGATGACACCGAAGCCGACGATCGCCGCGAAGACGTTGTCGAGGTGGGAGAGGGCCAGGAACCCGATCAGACAGAGCCCCGACCCCAGGAACATCGCCTTGCGGGCGGTCAGGATCCCCTTCTCCCGCAGCCATCCGGCCGGGAAGGCGATACCCGCCTGGAAGAACACCCAGACGCTGAGGATCCAGAAGGTGTTGCTCTGGGTCCAGCCGTGCGCCTCCGAGAGGGTGTCCTCCGCCGAGCCGTACGCGTACTCGGACACGCTGATGGCCATCATCGCGATCCACGGCAGATAGACCATCAGCTTCCGGCTGTGGCCCAGGATGTCGCGGTCGGTCTCGCCGATGCGGTACGTACGCCCCTTGCTGTCCTGCACTTCACGGAAGGGGAGGACCCCTTCCGGCTGTTCTGCTGTGCTCATGTCGTCCCCTTGGCTTCGAAGGAACCCGGCCAGCGCCCCCTGTCCAAACTCTTCGTGCTCCGGGAAACGCGGGTTGCTATGCGGATCGGTGGAAGTCGGCCGCGGTTCGGTGGCGCCCCGAAGGGGCGCGGGGCCGTGTCGATGTGCGGCTCCGCCACGCGGGCGCGACCGGCCACGACGGTGCCGCAGACGATCGACGGCAGGTCGGGGCACTTCCAGCGGAGCGCTTAGGTGAGCAACCCCGCCGACCTGGCCCACCGGTACTTGGCACCCAGGACGGCCACCGGCTTCTCGGTGGTGTACGGATAGGCCACGACCCCGCGCTCGAAGAGGTACGCGCACGCCTCCTCGACCTCGGTGTCGCCCGCGAGCGAGGCCACCACCGGTTTGGCGATGCCCCGGGCGCGGAACTCCTCGACGACCCGCGCGGTCAGCTCGGCGAACACCATCGGCGGGGTGACGATGGTGTGCCAGTAGCCCAGCACCAGGGCGTGGATCCGCGGATCCTCCAGGCCCAGCCGGATGGTCGCCTCGTAGGTGGACGGCGGTTCGCCGCCGGTGATGTCCACCGGGTTCCCGGCCGCGCCGAACGGCGGGATGAAGCGGCGGAAGGCGGCGTCCAGGTCCTCGGGGATCTCCATCAGGGACAGCCCGTTGTCGACGATCGCGTCCGACAGCAGCACGCCCGAGCCCCCGGCGCCGGTGATGATGACGACGTTGTCACCCTGGGGTGCGGGCAGCACGGGCAGCGCCCGCGCGTACTCCAGCATCTCGTTGAGGCCCGGCGCCCGGATCACCCCGGCCTGCCGCAGGATGTCGTCGTAGACCGCGTCGTCCCCGGCCAGCGCGCCGGTGTGGGACCCGGCCGCCTTGGCACCCGCGGCCGTACGGCCCGCCTTGAGGACCACCACCGGCTTGCGGGGCACCGTGGCCCGCGCCGCCTCCACGAACGCCCGGCCGTCCTTGAGGTCCTCCAGGTGCATCGCGATGCACTGGGTGCGGTCGTCCTCACCGAACCAGGTGAGCAGGTCGTCCTCGTCCAGGTCCGACTTGTTGCCGAGGCCGACGATGGCCGAGACCCCGGTCTTGGTCGTCCGGGCGAAGCCCAGGATGGCCATCCCGATGCCACCGGACTGCGAGGTGAGCGCCACCGGCCCCTTGACGTCGTACGGGGTGCAGAAGGTGGCGCACAGGTCCTGCCAGGTGGAGTAGTAGCCGTAGATGTTGGGCCCCAGCAGCCGCACCCCGTGCTCCTCGGCGATGGCCACGATCCGGTCCTGGAGCTCGTGTTCACCGGTCTCGGCGAAGCCGGACGGGATCAGCACCGCGTTCGGGATGCCCTTGCGGCCGACCTCCTCCAGCGCGGCGGGCACGAACTTCGCGGGGATCGCGAAGACCGCCACATCCACCTCGCCGGGGACGTCCGTGACGGTCTTGTACGCCTTGCGGCCCAGGATGTCGTCGGCCTTGGGGTTCACCGGGTGGATCTCGCCGGGGAAGCCGCCGTCGATGAGGTTGCGCATCACCGAATTGCCGATCTTGCCCTGCTCGTTGGAGGCGCCCACCACCGCCACCGAGCGCGGCTGCATCAGCCGGCGCATCGAGCCCAGGATCTCCTCGCGCGAGTAGCGGCGGCGCGTCCGCGGGGCCGGGTCCCCGATCAGCAGCCGCACATCGGCGGCGAGCACCCCGCTCGCGGTGGCGAACACCGGGTTGAGATCGACCTCGGTGATCTCGGGGAAGTCCGCCACCAGCCGGGAGACCCGCACGATCAGATCGGCGAGCGCCGCGCGGTCCACCGCCTCGCCACCGCGCACCCCGCGCAGCACCTCGGCGGCGCGGATCCCGTCCAGCATCGACAGCGCCTCGTCCTCGGTCGCCGGGGCCAGCCGGAAGGTGATGTCCTTCAACACCTCCACCAGCACCCCGCCGAGCCCGAACGCCACCACCTTCCCGAAGGTGGGATCGGTGACGGCGCCGACGATGACCTCCTGCCCGCCGTCCGGGACCATCTGCTGCACCTGGACGCCCTGGATCCGGGCCTTCGCGTCATAGCCACGGGCGTTGTCGACGATCGTGGTGAACGCGCTCCGCACCTCGGCGCAGGACGCCAGCCCCACCCGGACCCCGCCCGCGTCGGTCTTGTGCAGGATGTCCGGGGACACGATCTTGAGGACGACGGGGAAGCCGATCCGGTCGGCGAGCGCCACCGCCTCGTCCGCGGTCTCCGCCAGCCCCTCGGCCGGGGTCGGGATACCGTACGCGTCGGTGATCCGTTTCCCCTCGGGGGCGGTCAGCGCCGTGCGCCCCTCGGCGCGGGCGGCGTCCAGCACCGCCCGCACGGCATCGTTGTCATACGTCACCGTCAGATCACTCCGTTCGTCTTGAGCAGCCGCACTTCCTCGTCGCCGAGCCCCAGCTCCCCGACGTACACCTCTTCGTTGTGCTCACCCAGCAGCGGGGAGCGCTCGACCCGGACCGGGGAGTCGGAGAGCTTCAGCGGGGAGCCGACCGTGGTGAAGGCGCCGCGCTCCGGGTGGTCGACCTCGACGATCATCTCGTTGGCCGCGAGCGACGCGTCCTCGACGATCTCCTTGGTGGACAGGATCGGCCCGCACGGGATGTTGTGCGCCGTGAGCTGCTCCAGCACCTCCCACTTCGGCAGTGTGCTGGACCACTCCTCGATCAGCTGGAACATCTTGGCCAGCTTCGGCAGCCGCGCCTCGGGGGCGGCCCACTCCGGGTCCTCGGCCAGCTCGGGGCGGCCGATCAGCCGGGTGATCGGCTCCCAGCCGACCGGCTGCACGATGACGTAGACGTAGTCGTTGGGGCCGCCGGGCGCGCACTTGACCGCCCAGCCGGGCTGGCCGCCGCCGCTGGCGTTGCCACTGCGCGGCACCTCGTCGCCGAAGTCCTCGTTCGGGTACTCCGCCAGCGGCCCGTGCGTCAGCCGCTGCTGGTCGCGCAGCTTCACCCGGCACAGATTGAGCACCGCGTGCTGCATCGCCACATTGACCCGCTGGCCGCGCCCGGTGTGGGTGCGCTGGTAGAGCGCGGCGAGAATGCCCGCCACACAGTGCACCCCGGTGCCGGAGTCGCCGATCTGGGCGCCGGTGGCCAGCGGCGGACCGTCCTCGAAGCCGGTCGTGGACATCGAGCCGCCCATGGCCTGCGCGACCACCTCGTACGCCTTGAACTTGGTGTACGGGCCGTCGCCGAACCCCTTGATCGAGGCGTAGACCAGCCGGGGGTTGATCTCCTGGATGCGCTCCCAGGAGAACCCCATGCGGTCCACCGCGCCCGGACCGAAGTTCTCCACCAGGACGTCGCTGCGGCGGATCAGCTCGGTCAGCAGCTCCTTGCCGCGCTCGGTCTTGGTGTTCAGCGTGATGCTCCGCTTGTTGCAGTTGAGCATCGTGAAGTAGAGCGAGTCCACGTCCGGGAGGTCGCGCAGCTGCTTGCGGGTGATGTCGCCGGTGACGTTCTCCAGCTTGATCACATCCGCGCCGAGCCAGGCGAGCAGCTGAGTGGCGGAGGGACCGGACTGCACATGCGTCATGTCGAGGACGCGGACGCCCGACAGAGCCTGATTGGCCTCGAGAGCCTGGGACATGGTGGCGCCTCCCTACTTGTACATGGTCTGGTTCATGGTTCCGGGGGCGTACGCGTCCGGGTCCACCCAGACGTTGATCAGCGACGGCTTGCCGGACTCCCGGGCGCGGCGCAGCGCCGGGCCGATGTCCGCCGGGTCACGGACCTCCTCGCCATGGCCGCCGAGCATCCGCGCGAACTGGTCGTAGGGCACATCGCCGAGGGTGTTGCCGACCCGCTCGCGCTCCTCGCCGTACTTGGCCTTCTGGCCGTAACGGATCTGGTTCATCGAGGAGTTGTTGCCGACGATGCCGACGAACGGCAGGTCGAAGCGGACCAGCGTCTCGAAGTCCCAGCCGGTCAGGGAGAACGCGCCGTCGCCGAAGAGCGCCACCACCTCCTTGTCGGGGCGGGCCTGCTTGGCGGCCATCACGAACGGCACCCCGACGCCGAGCGTCCCCAGCGGCCCCGGGTCCATCCAGTGGCCCGGCGACTTGGGCTGGACCACCTGGCCGGAGAAGGTGACGATGTCGCCGCCGTCGCCGATGTAGATCGAGTCCTCGGTGAGGAAGTCGTTGATCTCGCTGACCAGGCGGTAGGGGTGGATGGGGGAGGCGTCGGACCGGAGGTTGGGCAGCCGCTTCTCGATCGCCACCTGCTCGGCGGCGCGCAGCTCGTCCAGCCACTCCTTGCGCTTGCCCGCTCCCCCGTTACTGTGCCTTGTGGGGGGGATCCCCCCAAACCCCCCTTGGCCCGAGGCGGCCTGGGTGACGGCGGAGAGGATCAGCCCGGCGTCGCCCACGATGCCGAGGTCGATGTCCCGGTTCTTGCCGACCGTGCGGTAGTCGAGGTCGATCTGGACCACGGTGGCGTCGGGGGAGAGCCGCTTGCCGTAGCCCATCCGGAAGTCGAAGGGCGTGCCGACGATGACGATGAGGTCGGCGCCTGCGAAGGCGTAGCGGCGGGAGAGCTGGAAGTGGTGCGGATCGCCGGGTGGCAGGGTGCCGCGCCCCGCGCCGTTCATGTACGCGGGCACATTGAGGGTGCGCACCAGCTCGGTGGCCGCGCCGGTGGCCCGGGTGGTCCACACCTGACTGCCCAGCAGGATCGCCGGCTTCTCGGCCTGGACCAGCAGATCGGCCAGCTTCTGGACGGACTCGGGGTCGCCGGCGTTGCGGGTGGAGGCGCGGTACTGCCCGGCCTGGGGGACACGCGCCCTGTCCACCGGCACCTTGGCGTCCAGCACATCGCGCGGGATCTCCAGGAAGGAGGGGCCGGGGGCGCCGTGGAAGCACTCGCGGAAGGCCATGGAGACCATGTCGGCGGCGCGGGCGGTGTCCGGGACGGTGGCGGCGAACTTGGTGATCGGCGCCATCATGTCCACATGGGGAAGGTCTTGCAGGGAGCCCATCTTGTGCTGGTTGTGGGCGCCCTGGCCGCCGATGAGCAGCATGGGTGACTCGGCGCGGAAGGCGTTGGCGACGCCGGTGACCGCGTCGGTGGTGCCGGGGCCGGCGGTGACGACGGCGCAGCCGGGCTTGCCGGTGATCCGGGCGTAGCCGTCGGCGGCGTGGGCGGCGACCTGTTCGTGGCGCACATCGATGACGTCGATGCCCTCGTCGACGCAGCCGTCGTAGATGTCGATGATGTGGCCGCCGCAGAGGGTGTAGATGACCTCGACACCTTCTGCCTTGAGTGCTTTGGCGACCAAGTGCCCGCCGGAGATGAGGTCCTGACTGTCGTCGGGCATGGCGAATCGCGTCCCTTCGTAGGGGTTGGTGCGGCCTCGCGGATGTCTTGCGTGGATTGCATACAGTCGACGTTATCCTGTATGAACTTTGTTATCCCACCATCGGCCGAGCGATGTCCAGGGGGCGTGCGCCACTCGTTCGAACCAGCGCTGGATCAAGCGCTGTTGACGGGCCAAC
Organism: Streptomyces sp. NPDC059455; assembly: GCF_042750115.1. Taxonomy (NCBI): domain Bacteria; kingdom Bacillati; phylum Actinomycetota; class Actinomycetes; order Kitasatosporales; family Streptomycetaceae; genus Streptomyces; species Streptomyces sp. NPDC059455. The sequence continues at coordinate 3,934 of NZ_JBHYVB010000205.1, read as the reverse complement.
AGGGAGTCGGCAATGGACCTGTACGAACATCAGGCACGGGAACTCCTTCATGACAACGGTGTCTTGGTGCCCAGAGCGGAGGTCGTGGACACGGCCGAAGCCGCCCGCGCGGCCGCCGAACGGCTCGGCGGACGCGTCGTCATCAAGGCCCAGGTGAAGACCGGAGGCCGGGGCAAGGCGGGCGGGGTGAAGCTCGCCGACGACCCGGCCGCGGCCGAACTGACCGCACGCCGGATCCTCGGCATGGACATCAAGGGCCACACCGTCCACCGGGTGATGGTCGCCGAACCCGTCGAGGTGGCGCGGGAGATGTACCTCGGCTTCACCCTGGACCGGGCCGCGGGCCGCTTCCTCGCCATCGCCTCCGCCGAGGGCGGTATGGAGATCGAGGAGGTCGCGGCGCGCCGCCCCGAGGCGGTGGCCCGGATCGCCGTCGACCCGGCCGAGGGGGTGACCGAGGCGAAGGCCGCCGAGATCGCCGTCGCCGGGGGACTGCCGCGCGAGACGACCGAGACCATCCGCCGGCTGTGGACCGTCCTGACCGCGCACGACGCCCTCCTCGTCGAGGTCAACCCGCTGGTGGTGACCCGCGACGGCGCGATCGTGGCCCTGGACGGAAAGGTCACCCTGGACGACAATGCCCGCTTCCGGCAGCCGTCATGGGACGCCGCCGAGGACCGCGCCCGGGACCCGCTGGAGGTCCGGGCCGCGGCCGCCGGGCTCGGCTATGTGAAGCTGGACGGCCAGGTGGGCGTCATCGGCAACGGCGCCGGCCTGGTGATGTCCACGCTGGACGTCGTCGCGGGCTGCGGCGCCCGCCCCGCCGACTTCCTCGACATCGGCGGCGGCGCCTCCGCCCAGGTGATGGCCGACGGTCTCTCCCTCGTCCTCGACGACCCGGATGTGCGCTCCGTCCTGGTCAACGTCTTCGGCGGCATCACCGCCTGTGACGCGGTGGCCGACGGCATCGTGCGCGCCCTGGACACCGTGACCCTCACCAAACCGCTCGTGGTCCGGCTCGACGGCAACAACGCCGCACGTGGCCGGGCCATCCTTGGCCAATTGGCTCATCCACTCGTCCACCAGGCCGACACCATGGACGGCGCCGCCGCGCGCGCCGCCGAACTCGCCGCGTCCGCCGCGCCCGACCCATCCGCCGCGTCCGACACGACCGCCGCGTCCGACACGACCGCCGCATAAGGGGGCTCCTCGCATGGCCATCTTCCTCACCAAGGACAGCAAGGTCATCGTCCAGGGCATGACCGGCGCGGAAGGAATGAAGCACACCCGGCGGATGCTCGCCGCGGGCGCCGATGTCGTCGGCGGCGTCAATCCGCGCAAGGCCGGGACCCGGGTCGACATCGACGGCCGTACGGTCCCCGTCTTCGGCTGCGTACGCGAGGCCATGGACACCACCGGCGCCGATGTGAGCGTCCTCTTCGTCCCGCCGCCCCACGCCAAGGCGGCCGTCACCGAGGCCGCCGACGCCCGGATCCCGCTCGCCGTCGTCATCACCGAGGGCATCCCGGTCCATGACGCGGTCGCCTTCCAGGCGTACGCCCGGGCCCGCGCCACCAGGGTCATCGGCCCGAACTGCCCCGGGCTGATCTCCCCGGGGCAGTCCAACGCCGGGATCATCCCCGCCGACATCACCAAGCCGGGCCGGATCGGGCTGGTGTCCAAGTCCGGCACCCTCACCTACCAACTCATGTACGAGCTGCGCGACATCGGCTTCTCCACCTGCGTGGGCATCGGCGGCGACCCGGTCATCGGCACCACCCACATCGACGCCCTCGCCGCCTTCGAGGCCGACCCCGACACCGACCTGATCGTGCTGATCGGGGAGATCGGCGGCGACGCCGAGGAGCGGGCCGCGCGGTACATCGCCGACCGCGTCACCAAGCCGGTCGTCGGCTACATCGCGGGCTTCACCGCCCCCGAGGGCAGGACGATGGGCCACGCGGGCGCCATCGTCTCCGGCTCCTCGGGCACCGCGGCGGCCAAGAAGGCGGCGCTGGAGGCGGCGGGCGTGAGCGTGGGAGCGACCCCCACCGAGACCGCCGGGCTGGTATTGGCCCGTCTGGCCGAAACACCCGGCAACCTCGCGTGATGTGAGCCATACCCGGTCCGCGACCGGGGCACGGTCACGCTCCGTGCCACTACCTTCCTCACCGTACGCACACCCATGCCGCACGGGCGTCGTACGCACACCCACCCATGCCGTACGGGCGTCCCTGCCGTACGGACCGCCACATCCCGCCCCGACTGTGCAACGAGAGCGGAGATCACCGATGGCACCCACCCTCACCCTCAAGCCCGGAACCGCCTGGGACGACGCCTGGCAGCGCTGCCTGGCCGTCGCCCCCGAGGCGTTCCAGGACGACCGAGTCCTCAACCTCTGGGACGGCACCTGGCACCGCGACGGCCGGGCCCTCCCCGCCACCACCCCCGTGGACGGCACCCCCATCGCGGGCCCGCCACGACTGGACGCCACCACCGCCCACCAGGCCGTACGCGCCTCCCTCGACCAGCACCGCCGCTGGCGCCACATCGCACTCCCCGAGCGCCGGGCGCGGGTGTCCGCCACCCTGGACGCGCTCTGCGACCACCGCGAACTGCTCGCCCTGCTCCTGGTCTGGGAGATCGGCAAGCCCTGGCGGCTGGCCCAGGCCGATGTGGACCGGGCCATCGACGGCGTCCGCTGGTACGTCGACGAGATCGACCGCATGGCCGAGGGCCGCACCCCGCTGCCCGGCCCGGTCTCCAACATCGCCAGCTGGAACTACCCGATGAGCGTCCTCGCCCACGCCATGCTCGTCCAGGCGCTGGCCGGCAACGCCGTCATCGCCAAGACGCCCACCGACGGCGGGCTGTCCTGCCTCACCCTCGCCTGCGCGCTCGCCGCCCGCGAGGGCATCCCGGTCACCCTCCTCAGCGGCAGCGGCGGCGAGCTCTCCGAGGCCCTCGTCCGCTCGCCCGAGATCGGCTGCGTATCCTTCGTCGGCGGCCGCGACACCGGCGCCCGGGTCGCCACCGCCGTCGCCGACCTCGGCAAGCGCCACATCCTCGAGCAGGAGGGCCTCAACGCCTGGGGCATCTGGAACTTCACCGACTGGGACGCCCTCGCCCCGCTGATCCGCAAGACCTTCGACTACGGCAAGCAGCGCTGCACCGCCTATCCGCGCTTCGTCGTGCAGCGCTCGTCCTTCGACGCCTTCCTCTCCGTCTACCTCCCCGCGGTGCGCTCCATCCGCGTCGGCCACCCCCTCGCGGTGGAGAACCCCTCCGACAACCTCCCCGACCTGGACTTCGGCCCGCTGATCAACGCGGCCAAGGCCAAGGAGCTCGCCGACCAGGTGTCCGAGGCCATCGACCGCGGCGCCGTCCCCCTCCACCGCGGCGACCTCGCCGACGGCCACTTCCTCTCCGGCCAGGACCTCTCCGCCTACGCGGCCCCCGTCACCCTCCTCAACCCGCCCTCGACCTCCCCGCTCCACCACGCCGAGCCCTTCGGACCGGTCGACACCCTCGTCCTGGTCGACACCGAGGCCGAACTGCTCGCCGCCATGAACGCCAGCAACGGCGCCCTCGTCGCCACCCTCTCCTGCGACGACCCCGCCACCTACGACCGCCTGGCCCCCCAGATCCGCGCCTTCAAGACCGGCCACGGCAAGCCCCGCTCCCGCGGCGACCGCGACGAGCTCTTCGGCGGCTTCGGCGCCTCCTGGCGCGGCGCCTTCGTCGGCGGCGACCTCCTGATCCGCGCCGTCACCGAGGGCCCGGACCCCGAGCGCCTCCCCGGCAACTTCCCCGACTACCACCTGATGCCCGACTGACCACCCTCCGTGCCCGCCCCCCCCGCCCCCCCCGGGGGGGGCGGGGGGGGGGCCCCCCCACACGCAGTGGAACGCCCAGCCCACACGGTGTTGAGTTG
>NZ_JBHYVB010000204.1:0-20227 GCF_042750115.1 Streptomyces sp. NPDC059455 | reverse complement strand
GGGGGGGGGTGCGCCGCGGGGCGGCTCCGCGGGGGGGGCGCCCCGGCCCCCGCCGGCGCCGCGGACGATCGACGGCAGGTCGGGGCACTTCCAGCGGAGCGCCTACGGGGTGTCCGGCGGAGCCGCGTGGCAGGCACTCCGCCCCAGGCCCCGGGGTCTGGGGCGGAGCCCCGCACGCGGCGGAGCCGCATATCGTCAGGTGTCGGGAAAGGGCGGGGAGGGGAACAGACCGCCGCAGGCGTCACGACCACCGGACACCCCCTAGCGGCCCCCGCCGGCATCCCGTGGGGCGGCCGCCCGCAGCCGGGCCCAGACCACCAGGCGATAGCGGGAGGTGAATTCGGGGGTGCAGGTCGTCAGCGTGAGGTAGTAGCCCGGCTCGGTGTAGCGGTAGCGGGGATGGGCGGAGCTGTACGGGACCCGCGCGATCACCGTGCCGTCGGCGGGCGAGGTACGCGGCAGGGTGCGCTCGATCACATACGTATAGCGGGCGTCGGCGGTGTCGATGCGCACCGTGTCGCCCGCGCGCACCTCGTCCAGTTGCCGGAAAGGCTCGCCGTGGGTGTTGCGGTGGCCCGCGAGGGCGACGTTGCCCGCCTGGCCCGGCTGGGCGGTGCGCGGATAGTGGCCCACATAGCCCTTGTTGAGCACCGCCGCGCGGCTGATGCCCTCGGCGATGGGCACCGTAAGGCCGATACGCGGGATCCTGAGCACCGCGTACGCCTGGTCCCGGCGCGGCCCTTGGTCCCCGGTGCCGCTCCTGGCCGACCGGTCACGGTCACGGTCGCGTTCGTCCCCCTGAGCGGGATCGGAGGAGTGCGTCGCGCCCGGCGTCGGCGTCGCGGACTCCTCGGCCCCGTCCTGCCACTGCCGCTCCAGCACCGACACCTCGTGCCGTGCGTCCGCCCTCGCCTGCCGGTTGGTCCACCACAGCTGGTGGACGACGAAGAGCAGCACCACGACCCCGAGGGTGACGGCGAGCTCACCGGCCGTCCACAGTCCCCGGGCGAGCACGGCACGCCCTCCACGACGTCGCACGCGCGCACCATAGGCCAGGCCGCGCACACCTTCCAGAGCCGCGACGCGGCAATCCGCCCGGCGCCGCTAGCCAACCGCCCACGGGCCAACCGCCCACCGCCCGCACCGCCATGCGCCCACCACCCGCACCGCCATGCGCCCACCGCCCGCGCGCTACGCGCCCATCGCCCGCGAGACCGTATAGATCACCAGCCCGGCCAGGGCACCCACCACCGTGCCGTTGATCCGGATGAACTGCAGGTCCCGGCCGATGTGGGCCTCGATCTTCCGCGAGGTGTGGTCCGCGTCCCAGCTCGCCACCGTCTCGGTGATCAGCGAGGTGATCTCGTCCCGATACGTCGTCACCACATAGACGGCGGCGTCCTCCAGCCAGCCGTCGATCTTGTCCCGCAGCCGTTGGTCCGTCATCATCCGCCCGCCCAGCGAGAGAATCGCCGCCCGCGCCCGCTGCCGCAGCTCGCTGCGCTCGTCCTCCGCCGCCGCGACGATCATCGCCCGCACCGAGGCCCAGGCCGAGGCGATGATGTCCTGGACGTCGCCGCGCCCCAGCACCTCGCTCTTCACCCGCTCCACCCGCAGCCGGGTGTCGGTGTCGGACTGCAGGTCCCCGGCGAAGTCAGTGAGGAAGCGGTCCAGGGCGCCGCGCGCCGGATGGCCGGGCATGTCCCGCATCTCGGTCACGAAACGCAGCAGTTCCTTGTAGACGCGCTCGCCGACCTTGCGGTCCACGAACCGGGGCGTCCAGCCGGGGGCGCCGCCGGTCACGGCCAGCATCACCGAGTCGTTGTGCTCCACCAGCCAGTCGTGGGCGCGCAGACACACCAGGTCCACGGCGCGGCGGTGGCCGCCGTCCGCGACCACCCGCTCCAGCAGCTTGCCAAGGCCCGGCGCGATCTCCTGGCTGTCGGCCCGGCGGGTGATCGCCTCGCCCACCACCGCCTGCACATCGGAGTCGCGCAGCACCGTGAGCGCGCCGCGCAGCGCGGTGGCCAGCTCGGCGGTCACCCGGTCGGCGTGCTCGGGCTCGGCGAGCCAGGTGCCGAGCCGGCTGCCGATGCCGACCGCGCGCAGCCGCATCCGTACGACGTCGCCGGAGAGGAAGTTCTCCCCGACGAACTCCCCGAGGCTGGCCCCGAGCTGGTCCTTCTTGGTGGGGATGATCGCCGTATGGGGGATCGGCAGCCCCATGGGCCGCCGGAAGAGCGCGGTGACCGCGAACCAGTCGGCCAGGGCGCCCACCATGCCCGCCTCGGCGGCCGCGGCCACATAGCCGGGCCAGCCGCCGATGCCGGAGGACCGAGCCCAGGTGGCGAGCACGTACAGCAGTGCGACGCCGAGCAGCAGTCCGGTGGCGAACGCCTTCATCCGGCGCACCCCGCGCCGCCGTTCGACGTCGAGGGGGCTGTCCGTGACGAAGGGCACAGCCGCGCCCCGAGACGGCGGGGCCGCCGTCTCACCTGTCGTTCTTCGCTCCATACGCTCCACCCGGTCGACCCGTCTCCCCATGCATTGTCTCTTTCCGGTCTCAGTCGCCCATGTGTGGAACGAACGGTGAGTTCCCGTCGTCTGTCTGGGGGAGCGACCCAGCACATTGGGGGCAGGCCGACAGGCGGAGCCGGGTCCCACCATGGGATCATGGGAGACCGACCGGACCGCATCGGCATTGCCGGATACCACCCGCCGTCCCCGTCCACTTCCGGAGCCTCGGGCTCCGTCTGCCCGAGGAGACAACCCGCCCATGAGCATGCCCCCAATGCCCAGACGCACGGGGTATGCCGTGCTCGCTGCGCTGGCGGCTGTGGTGATCCTCGTCTCCACCGCGATATTCATCGGGCTCGGTGGCGACAAGGGCGGTTCGGACCCCCGTGCGCAGGGGGCCCGTGGCTCGGCCGCCCCGGCCTCGGCCGGTGCCTGGGTGGGCACCTGGTCGACCTCGGCCGCGGCCGCCGAGCCGAGGACGCTGCGCGGCGGCCTCTCGGGCATGTCGATACGGAACGTGGTGCACACCAGCATCGGCGGCACCAGCACCCGCATCCAGCTCTCGAACTTCTACAGCAACCGTCCGCTGACGATCACGCATGCCTCGGTGGCGCTGGCCGCCGCGCCCAGCAACCCCACCGCGGCCGCCGGCACCATGCGCCGTCTCACCTTCAACAACCGCACCTGGGTGACGATCCCGCCCGGTAAGGCCGCCACCAGCGACCCGGTGCGGCTCGCCGTCCCGGACGCGGCCGATCTGCTGGTCACCACCTACACCCCGCAGGCGGCCGGCTCCGTGACCTACCATCCGCACGCCCGCCAGACGTCGTACATGGCGCGTGGCGACCGTACGGAGGACACGGCGGGCGCCGCCTACACCCAGCAGAGCCCGTACTGGCGCTATCTGACCGGTGTGGACGTGTGGTCCAAGCAGGCCGAGGGCGCGGTCGCGGTGCTGGGCGACTCGATCACCGACGGCATCACCTCCACCGCCGGGGCCAACCACCGGTGGACCGACTTTCTCTCCGAGCGGCTGCGCAGCGAGCCCGGGGCGCCCCGCTTCGGCGTGCTCAACCAGGGCATCAGCGGAAACCGCGTGCTGAGCGACGGCACACAGTTCCCGCCCAACAACCCCAGCGGGCTGTCCCGCTTCGACCGTGACGTGCTGTCCCGTACGGGCGTCAAGGCCGTGATCATCGAGCTGGGCGTCAACGACATACTCCGCATCCCTCACCAGACCGACCCCAACCGGATCGTGTGGGGCCTGAAGCGGCTGACCGAGCAGGCCCACGCCCGGGGCCTGCGGGTCATCGGAGCCACCCTGACGCCCTTCTACGGGCACCGCGGCTACACCCCCCGGCTGGACGCCGTGCGCGAGCAGGTCAACGCGCAGATCCGCGCCGGGCGGGTCTTCGACGAGGTCGTGGACTTCGACAAGGCGCTGCGCGACCCGATCAGCCCGCTGCGGCTGCGCCCGATGTTCGACTCGGGCGACCATCTGCACCCCAGCGACGACGGCTACCGCGCGATGGCGCGGGCGCTGGACCTGGACCACCTGCGGGGCCGCACGGCGGCCGAGCTCTAGAGAGCTCCGCAGAGAGGGCCTGAGCGGCCTCGCCGACGTCCGGTGCGGTTCGGTTGCGCCCCGAAGGGGCGCGCGGCTGTGTCGATGTGCGGCTCCGCCGCGGCTGTGTCGATATGCGGCTCCGCCGCGTGGGACCAGCCACGACGGCGCCGCAGTCGGCCGACGACGCATCGCGACACTTCCAGCGGAGCGCTTAGTCCTCGCGGCGCTCCTTCTCCAGGGACAGCCGCCGCTCCTCGCGCTCATCGCGCCGCGCGCCCCGCAGCTCCCGGCGCTCGGCGCGCAGCTCCTCCCGGTGCTCGGCCTTCAGCCGGCGGCGCTCCTCCTTCATGCGCTTGTGCTCCTCCTTGCGGAGCTTGCGCTCGACGCTGACCCCACCGAAGATCGCGAGGCCGGTGACGGTCACCCGGGGCCCGGTGGGATCCCCGTCGGCGGATCCGGTGTGGTCGAAGCCACCCATGAGACCGATGCCGCTGACATGCGTCTCCAGGTCCGGCGGGACGATGATCTCCACCCCACCCATGAGGGCGAAGCAGCGGATCACCACATCGCGGTCCTCGAACCGGGCCTCGCGCAGATCGATCTCACCGCCGCCCATGACGGTGAGGGCGGTGAAGGCACGCGGGACGGTCCACGTCCCCTTGCGCTGGAAGCCACCCATGATCGCCACGGCCCACTTCGAGGTCGGGGTGCCGCCGATCCGCTCGGCCCAGCCGGTGCGGTCGGCGGGGGACGGCGGGGCCGGAGCGGCGCCGCCGGGCACCGGGAGGTCCCGTACCAGCGGCTCCAGCTCGCCGTGGGTGCGCGCCGCGTAGGCCGCGCCCAGCCGCTCCTCGAACTCCTCCATGTCCAGGCGGCCTTCGGCGACCGCCTCACGGAGGACCTCGGCGATCCGCTCACGCTCGGCGTCCGATGCCCGCATCCCGGCCGGGTCCGGGAGGTCGGGGCTCGCCCCCTGGGAAGAACCAGCGCTCGTCATACGGACAGACTAATGGCGGGCACCGGCCCTGGCCCCTCTCACACACCGTGCCCTCGTCGTTCTCGCACACCGCGTCCTTGCCCACTACATGGTCCGCCCCACCCGGTCCTCCGCCCCGTGCAGCATCCGCGCGATGACGTCCTCGATCTCGGGCTCGCGCACCGAGAGGTCCACCAGCGGGCAGCCGTCGGCGACCGCCGCGACGATCGGCGCCGCGCTGCTGGTCGCCGGGAAGGCCAGCCACTGCCGGGGCCCCTCGACCCGCACCGTCCGGGCGCCGGGGACCTCGATGGGCGGCAGCTCCCGCTCCAGGTCGACCACGAGGGTGCGTTCGCTCTCCCCCACCGCGTGCAGCTCGTCCAGCCCACCGTCGTAGACCAGCCGCCCGTGGTCGATGACCATCACCCGCTTGCACAGCAGCTCGATATCGGTCAGATCGTGGGTGGTGAGCAGCACCGTGGTGCCCTGCTCGGCGTTCACATCGCGCAGGAACTCCCGCACCTTCGCCTTGCTGACCACATCGAGCCCGATGGTCGGCTCGTCGAGATAGAGCACCTCGGGGTCGTGCAGCAGGGCGGCCGCGATGTCGCCGCGCATCCGCTGGCCGAGCGAGAGCTGACGCACCGGCACGTCCAACAGCGCGCCGAGGTTGAGCAGTTCCACACAGCGGTCCAGGTTGTGCCGGTAGCGGTCGTCGGGGATCCGGTACATCCGCCGCACCAGCGCGTACGAATCGCGCAGCGGCAGGTCCCACCACAGGGTGGTGCGCTGCCCGAAGACCACCCCGATCCGGCGCGCGAGCCTCGTCCGCTCCCTGGAGGGGTCGATTCCGGCGACCCTGAGCCGTCCGCCGCTGGGCACCAGGATCCCGGTCAGCATCTTGATGGTGGTGGACTTCCCGGCGCCGTTCGGACCGATGTAGCCCACCATCTCGCCGCGCGGCACCCGGAAGCTGATGCCGTCCACGGCGCGCACCTCACGGCGCTCACGGCGCATCAGCCCCACCTTGCGCCGCACCTGGAAGACCTTTTCGACGCCGTCGAGCTCGATCAGATCGTCCACGCCGCTCCCCGAGCCATTCCCCACGACCATTCCCCTCAGCTCCCCGTGCTCTGATACGCCCGCAGCCCCGCCCGCCAGGCCAGCCCCGCCACCGCACAGCAGCCGCCCGCGACCAGCGGCGCCGCGAAGCCGATCCAGGCCGGGAGCCCCAGCGGATCGGGGCGGCCCAGGATGTACAGCGCCGGGAGCCAGTTGACGAAGGCCAGCGGGATGACGAAGGTGACGCCCCGCAGCAGCTCCTTGCCGAAGACCGTCGGCGGGTACTCCAGCAGCGTGGTCCCGCCGAAGGTGAAGGCGCTCTGCACCTCGGAGGCGTCCTTGGCCCAGAACTGGAAGGCGCCGCCGAGTACGAACAGCGCCCCGAAGATGGCGCCCCCGCTCATCAGCATCACCGGCATCAGCAGCGCCCGGTCCACCGTCCAGTCGATGTCCAGCCGGGCCAGCGACCAGCCGAGCACCACCGCCCCCTGGGTGATCCGGCCCAGCCGGCGCAGCGCGAAGCGGTCGGCGGCCACCTGGGCGAGTATCGGCACCGGCCGCACCAGCAGGGTGTCCATCGTGCCGTCGCGCACCCGCTGGCCCAGCCGGCCCATGGTGCCCAGCAGGAGATCGGCGAGGCCGAAGGCGACGCTGGTGGTGCCGTAGAGGAAGGCGACCTCGTCCAGGGTGAAGCCACCCAGCTCCCCGATGTGGGTGAACATCAAGGTGATCGTGACGAAGTCCAGCCCGGTCGCGAGGAAGTTCCCCAGCGTCATGATCAGGAACGAGGTGCGGTACGCCATCGTGGAGCGCACCCACATCCCGACGATCAGGCCGTAGGCCCGCAGCCCGTTGGACACGGCGGACTCAGCCACCCTGGACCACCACCTTCCGGGTCGCCACCGACTGCAGCGCCCGCCCGGCCGCCAGCAGCGCCACCGCCCACCCCGCCTGGAAGGCGAACGCCCCCAGCAGCCCCGGCCCCCGGCGCTCCTCCAGGAAGACGTCCGCGGGCACCTGGAGCATCGCCGCCCAGGGCAGCGCGCGGGCGATCTCGCCCAGCTGGCCGGGGAAGACGTTGAGCGGCAGGATCATCCCGGAGAAGAACAGGCACAGCAGCCCGCTCAGCATGGACAGCCCCGTCCCGTCGAGCAGCCAGAAGGAGGCGAGCGCCACCAGATAGCGCACCGCGAAGCCGACGCACACCGCGAGCGCCACGGCGAGCAGGAACCACAGCCAGGTCAAGGGCGAGGCGGGTAGCCGGAGTTCGAACACCAGCGCCCCGACGGTCATCGGCACCACACCGCGCCCCAGCAGCTGGAACAGCGCCCGGCCGAGCTCGGTGGCCAGCCACCACATCTGGAGGTCGACCGGGCGGTAGAGGTCCACGGCGATGTCCCCGGAGCGGATGCGCTCCTGGAGCTCCTCCTGGAAGCCGCCGCCCATCAGCGCCACGGCCGCCAGCAGCGCCTGGCCGAGCCAGACGAAGGTCAGCGCCTGGGCGAGGTCGTAGCCGCCGAGGTGCGGCCGCTCGTCCCACAGCGCGGTATAGGTGTAGGCGAGGATGAAGCCGAAAACCGTGTTGGTGAAGACCCCGGCCACCGTGGCGACCCGATACGTCGCGTAGCGTTTGAAGCCGCTGACCGCGACGGCCGCGTACAGCCGCATCCGCTCCTGCCTCCCTCCCCGACCGCACCGCCCGACCGGCCCGACCGCCACCGCCCCGAACGGCGCCAAAATCCGGAGCCTAGTGGGGGGACGGGAGAGACGGCGAGGCATTATTCACCGGATGGTGTGAGCGGAATCATCCATTCGACCGGTCACAGACCAGTCACAGGTGCGCGCCTCGTCCTCGGCCCGGAACGGATGATGCGACAGTGTTTTATCGGGCGTACGACGCGAATCGCCCGACCGTGCACGATCCTGCCGCCGCACAACCCTCGACGGCGGCCGAGGAGTCTCAGGAGACATGAGCGACGAGCCCCAGTTGATCGATGGCGGCGCGGCCGGAACGGGTGACCGGCCCGGCACCGACGATGGCAACCACGACACGCCGCACCGTGCGGACGGCCTGACGGTGACGGCGGGCAAACCGGCCAAGGGCAGAAAGGGGCGTCCCCAGCGCACCGGATGGCGCCGTCTGCTGCCCACCTGGCGCATGGTCCTCGGGGGTTTCCTGCTGATCGTCCTGCTGGTCGCGGGCGGGCTCGTCACCGGCTATCTGCTCGTCGACATCCCCCCGGCCAACAAGGCCGCCATCGCCCAGAGCAATGTCTTCCTCTACTCCGACGGCTCCCAGCTGGCCCGCGAGGGCACGGTCAACCGGGAGAGCGTGCAGCTCAGCCAGGTGCCCAAGCGGATCCAGCACGCGGTGCTGGCCGCCGAGGACCGGGACTTCTACTCGGAGTCGGCCATCGACCCCCAGGCGATGCTCCGGGCCGCCTGGAACACCGCCACCGGCAAGGGCAAGCAGTCCGGCTCCACCATCACCCAGCAGTATGTGAAGAACTACTACCTGGACCAGGAGCAGACGGTCTCCCGCAAGGCCAAGGAGTTCTTCATCGCGATCAAGCTGGACCGCGAGGTGAGCAAGGACAAGATCCTCGAGGGCTACCTCAACACCAGCTACTTCGGGCGCAACGCCTACGGCATCCAGGCCGCCGCCCAGGCGTACTACGGCAAGGACATCGGCGAGCTCGACACCGCCCAGGGCGCGTACCTCGCCACCCTGCTGAACGCCCCCAGCTCCTACGACATCGTCGCCCATCCGCAGAACAAGGGCCGGGCCGTGGCCCGCTGGAACTACGTGCTCGACGGCATGGTGAAGAAGCACTGGCTGACCAGGGCCGAGCGGCAGAAGATGACCTTCCCCGGCCCCTCCGAGGCCAAGGCCCCCTCCGGCATGTCCGGCCAGCGCGGCTATCTCATCGAAGCCGTCGAGGACTACCTCACCAGCAACGGGATCATCGACGAGCAGACCCTGGCGCGCGGCGGCTACCGCATCACCACCACGATCGACAAGGACAAGCAGGACGCCTTCACGGAGGCCGTGCGCGACCGGCTGATGAGCAAGCTCGGCAAGGACCGCAAGGTCGACTCCTACGTCCGCGCGGGCGGCGCCTCGATCGATCCGAAGACCGGGAAGGTCGTCGCCCTCTACGGCGGGATCGACTACACCAAGCAGTTCGTCAACAACGCGACCCGCCGTGACTACCAGGTGGGGTCCACCTTCAAGCCATTCGTGTTCACCTCGGCGGTGCGCTACGGGGCCACCACCCAGGACGGCCAGACGATCACCCCGGACACCCTCTACAACGGCGACAACAAGCGCGAGGTCATCGGCGCCGACGGGCCCACCGGCTACTCCCCCGCCAACGAGGACGACGTGGACTACGGCGACATCGACGTCACCACGGCCACCGACAACTCCGTGAACTCGGTGTACGCGCAGATGGCCGAGGACGTCGGCCCCTCCAAGGTCAAGCAGACCGCCATCGACCTGGGCGTCCCCAAGAGCACCCCCGATCTGCACGCCTCCCCCTCGATCGCGCTCGGCCCCGCCACCGCGAGCGTGCTGGACATGACCGAGGCGTACGCGACCCTCGCCAACCACGGCGAGCACGGCCGGTACAGCCTGGTCGAGGAGGTCACCAAGGACGGGGCGCGGATCAAGCTCCCGGCGCGGGAGAGCCGCCAGGCCATCCCGCGCAGCGCCGCCGACACCACCACCTCGATACTGCAGAGCGTCGTCGACGGCGGCACCGGCACCGCCGCCCAGGCCGCCGAGCGCCCGGCGGCGGGCAAGACCGGCACCGCGGAGGAGGACAAGGCCGCCTGGTTCGCGGGCTACACCCCGGATCTCGCGACCGTGGTCGCGGTGATGGGCCAGGACTCCAATACGGGCGTGCAGAAGTCGCTGTACGGGGCGACGGGCCTGGAACGGATCAACGGCGGCGGCTACCCCGCCGAGATCTGGGCCCAGTACACGGCGGGGGCGCTGGAGGGCAAGGAACCGGCCGAGTTCGATCTACGGCTGGAGGACGGCGCGGACACCCCCGACGGCTCCGAGACCCAGCAGCCTCCGGGCTCCCTGCCGCCGGTGGTCACCTCTCCCCCGACCGACGCGCCGCCGGACACCTCGGTCCCCACGGCGCCGACGTACACCCCACCGACCCTGCCCACAACGCCCCCGACGATCCCCACCCCGCCGACGGACTTCCCCACCGGCGGCCCGACCACCGAACCCGGCCCCGGCGGCCCCGGCGACCCAGGCGGCCCGGGCGACCCCGGCGACCCAGGAGGCCCAGTGGGCGGCTGAGAGACGCCCCATAGGGGCGCGGGGAACCGCGCGACCAGCCACGACGGCGCCGCAGTCGATCGACGGCAGGCCGGGGCACATCCTGCGGAGCGTTTACGGGGTGCCCGGCGGTCTTGACGCCTGCGGCGGGCTGATCCCCTCCCCGCCCCTTCCCGAACTGGGGCTCCGCCCCAGACCCCAGGGGCAAAGCCCCTGCCACGTGGCAGAGCCGCATATCCATGCCGCGGGAAGGGGTGGGGGAAAGTAGCTCTACAGGTAGAGCCCCGTGGAGTCGTCCGCGCCCTCCAGCCGCTCGGCGGCCACGGCGTGCAGATCGCGCTCCCGCATCAGTACGTAGGCGACCCCGCGGACCTCGACCTCGGCCCGGTCCTCCGGGTCGTAGAGCACCCGGTCACCGGGCTCCACGGTCCGTACGCTCTGCCCGACCGCGACCACCTCGGCCCAGGCCAGCCGCCGGCCGACCGCCGCGGTGGCGGGGATGACGATTCCGCCGGACGACCGGCGCTCGCCCTCCGGGATGTCGGTGCGGACCAGCACGCGGTCGTGCAGCATCCGGATGGGCAGCTTGTCATGGGTCGTGTTCGCACTCACGCCATGACCGTACCTGGCCGGAGGGCGGGATGACGCCTCAGGGCCGGAGCCCGCCGCCAAGCCCGCCGCCGAGCCCGCCGTCCTTCCCTCACCGGCGCCACTTGGCGCACCACGAGGAGCGGGACGTCTTGGCGGACCGGGAGGACTTGGCCGAGAGCGCGAGCAGGCCGACCAGCCCGGCCACGAGCAGCGCGGCCGGCACGATCCGCTCCATGCGGGGCCCGCCCTCCTCGGACACCAGCTGGCCGCGTACGCCCGTCACCACTCGGTTGACGGACACATAGGCCCGCCCGGCGGTCCGGTCCACGGCCGACGCCGCCTTCGCCTTCGCGTCCCCGATGATCGTCTTCGGGTGCACCCGCACCCCGATCTCGTCGAGCGTCACGGCGAGCTCCTGCCGCCTGCGGGCGATGTCCGCCTCGATCTGCGCAGGGGTCCTGGCATCCGACACCGCGCTGCCTCCGTCAATCTCGATGATTCAGTCTCGATGATTCGTAGTGGACAGTCTGTCAGCTCGACCTCCGCACCGCCCCACGGCACCCCCGGACGGGAAGCTGGCTAATGTCGGGTGTGTACCCCCGATGCCACGAGGAGCACCAGACCATGAGCGAGCGACTGCAGCCCGGCGACACCGCCCCCGACTTCACCCTCCCCGACGCGGACGGCAAGCAGGTCTCGCTCGCCGAGCACGCCGGCCGCAAGGTGATCGTCTATTTCTACCCCGCAGCCCTCACCCCCGGCTGCACCAAGCAGGCGTGCGACTTCACCGACAACCTCGAGTTCCTCTCCGGCCACGGCTACGACGTCATCGGCATCTCCCCCGACAAGCCGGAGAAGCTGGCCAAGTTCCGCGCCCAGGAGGGCCTGAAGGTCACCCTGCTCGCCGACCCCTCCAAGGAGACCCTGGAGGCGTACGGCGCCTTCGGCGAGAAGAAGCTCTACGGCAAGACGGTGACGGGCGTGATCCGCTCCACCGTCATCGTGGACGAGCAGGGCAAGGTCGAGCGCGCCCTGTACAACGTGAAGGCCACCGGCCACGTCGCCAAGATCATCAAAGACCTGGGCCTCTGACCCCCGCTCTCCTAAAGCGGGTGTCGCAGGTTCGAATCCTGCCGGGGCACCAGCCGAAACGCCCTGGACCGATCACAGTCCGGGGTGACACGCGGACCGGCTGGACCTCGGCCGGAACCTGTTCGTAGCCGGCCTCAGGGCATCGGCCCGGCCGGGACGATCGAACTCCGCCTGCGAGGTCCCGCACCCGAGGTGCGGGAGCTCGGGCTTGTCACGCGTAACCGATGGGCGAGCAATTCGTTACTCAGTGCGATGACGCGACATACGGTCGCACCGTGAGGGGGACCATGCGAGCCGAATACACGTGCGAAGCACTTGCCGAAGCGGTGACCCGCTCATCGAGCTGGGCCGAACTCATGCGCGTGCTAGAGGTCAAGGCCAGCGGTGGCAGGCGTCGGGCCCTGCAGCAACTCGTGGCAGCACATGCCATCGACACCAGCCACTTCAAGCAGCGCAGCCCGTGGAGCAAGTATTCCGACATGGCGATCGCCGAAGCCGTGGCGACGTCGACCACGTTGCGCGAAGTGGTCGAGAAGCTGGGGACACGCCCAGCGACGGGGACGCTGTCACACATCCGCAGACGAATCGCGGCATCCGGCATCGATATCAGCCACATCGCCGGGCTGAACCGACCGCACATCGACTTGCCCTTCAGTCACAACCAGCTGAGAGAAGCCGCCCTGTCCGGGGACAGTATCCGGTCCGTTTCCCCGAGGGTCCCCTTCAAACAGCCGTCGCGGACAGCACGAGCTATGCCGAGGTGATGCGCGCCCTGGCCCTGCCGGTCAACGACTCCAACCACCGTCGTGTGCACCGCCAGACGGTCCGATTGGGCCTGGACACCACACACTTCAAGCGGCGCACTCGGCGCCAGGCCCGAGCGGTGGCGTCGAAGCCCGTGGCGGATGAGGTGCTCCGGGTCCGTCCGCCGGGTGCTCCTCGTACCAACCACTCCCGGCTTCGTAAGGGCCTGGATGAAATCGGCCGCCCGTACAGGTGCGCGCGGTGCGGCAACACAGGCCAGTGGCAAGGGGTGAGCATGACGCTGCAGATTGATCACGTGAACGGCGACTGGCTCGATAACCGCCCCGAAAACCTGCGGTACCTCTGCCCGAATTGCCACGCGATCACGGACACGTGGTGCGGCCGGAATCGCGGGCGTAGACCCCGAGCTGCCACCTAGCGCCTACGCGAAGTGACCTGCCCGCCATCAGGCCGCTACGATGGCTCACGAGGAGCGGCGGTGGCGCAACGGCGACGCAGCAGACTTAGGATCTGTGGCCCGTGACAGGGCTTGAGGGTTCGAATCCCTTCCGCCGCACCGCATACGGCCTGCGATTCATCGCTCGAATCGCAGGCCGTTATACGTTGCCGCAGCGCGGCACCTACCCCAGGAGTTCGCGCACCACCGGGGCGATGGCGCGGAACGCCTTGCCGCGGTGGCTGATGGCGTTCTTCTCGTCGGGGGTGAGTTCGGCGCAGGTGCGGGTCTCACCGTGGGGCTGGAGGATCGGGTCGTAGCCGAACCCCCCGCCGCCCACGGGCTCGTGACGGAGGGTGCCGGTGAGCCGGCCGGAGACCACGCGTTCGGTGCCGTCGGGGAGGGCGAGGGCGGCGGCGCATGCGAAGTGGGCGCCGCGGTGTTCGTCGGGGACGTCGGCAAGCTGGGCCAGCAGCAGATCCAGGTTGGCGCGGTCGTCGCCGTGCCGGCCCGACCAGCGGGCCGAGAAGATGCCGGGGGCGCCGCCGAGGACGTCCACGCACAGCCCGGAGTCGTCGGCGATGGCGGGGTGGCCGGTGGCTTGGGCCAGGGCGTGGGCCTTGAGGAGGGCGTTCTCCGCGAAGGTCACGCCGGTCTCCTTGACGTCCGGGACCTCCGGATAGGCGTCGGCGCCGACGAGTTCGACGTCGAGGCCGGTCTCGCCCAGGATCGAGCGCAGCTCGGTGATCTTGTAGGCGTTGCGGGTGGCGAGGATGAGACGGCGGGGGTGCGGAGGGTGTCCGTCAGTGCGTTGCTGCATAGCTCTCGATTATCGAGGGTGGGTGACCCGTTCCGGCCGGGGGAGGTCAGGGCGAGCAGACGTTGGTCAGCTCGCCCGCCGCGTCCTTGACCGGGCTCAGATCGGGGTCCTTGCCGCTGTCGACGGACTTCTGGACGTTGTCCACGGCCTTCTGGAGGTCGTCGATGGCCTTGCCGACGTCCGCGTTGTCGGTGCGGTCGCCCACCTTGTCGATGTCCTTGTCGAGGGCGTCCAGGATCTTGTCGGCCTGCTGCGGGTCGACGGCGGCGCCGGTCAGGGCGTCCTGGAGGTTGTCCACGTCGTTGGATATCTCGACCGCGAGCTGGGCGCAGTCCAGGGCCTTCTCCACCGCGCCGCAGCCCACGGTGACCGGCACGGCGAGCGCGACGGCGGCGAGGGCGGTGAGGGTGGTGGTACGGCGGTGACGGTGGCGCGGCGCCATGGAATGGGTCCTTCCCCGGGAAAAGGTGCTGGTACCTGACTAAACGCCAGGCGCCGCGCGACGGTTGCCCGATGCCGCCGTCAGTTCTCCTCGGCCAGTGCCGCGCGCTGGATTCCGGACAGGGTGTCACAGCCCGCCACGGCGAGGTCCAGCAGCCCGTTCAGCTCCTCGCGGGCGAAGGGCTCGCCCTCGGCGGTGCCCTGCACCTCGACGAAGCGTCCGTCACCGGTACAGACCACGTTCATGTCGGTCTCGGCGCGCACGTCCTCCTCGTAGCAGAGGTCGAGCAGCGGGACGCCGCCGACGATGCCGACGCTGACGGCGGAGACGGTGCCGGTCAGCGGCTGCCGGGTGGCCTTGATCAGCTTCTTCCCCCGGGCCCAGCCGATGGCGTCGGCCAGGGCCACATAGGCGCCGGTGATGGCGGCGGTGCGGGTGCCGCCGTCGGCCTGGAGGACATCGCAGTCCAGGACGACGGTGTTCTCGCCGAGCGCCTTGTAGTCGATGACGGCGCGCAGTGAGCGGCCGATGAGCCGGGAGATCTCATGCGTACGGCCGCCGATCTTGCCGCGGACGGACTCGCGGTCGCCTCGGGTGTTGGTGGAGCGCGGCAGCATCGCGTACTCCGCGGTGACCCAGCCCTCGCCGCTGCCTTTTCGCCAGCGCGGCACGCCCTCGGTGACGCTCGCGGTGCACAGGACCCGCGTATCGCCGAAGGAGACGAGGACCGAGCCCTCGGCATGCTTGCTCCAACCGCGCTCGATGGTCACGGGGCGGAGCTGGTCGGGGGTGCGGCCGTCGATACGAGACATGGGATGAGCCTATCGGCATCGCGAAGGGCCCCGGTCCGCGTCCGCGGCGGGGCCATTCCCGGAGGACGGCGCGACGGGGTCAGCGGCTCACATCAGGTCTTCGATCTCGGCGGCGAGGGGGTCCGCGTCGGTGCCGATGACCACCTGGATCGCGCTGCCCATCTTCACCACGCCGTGGGCGCCCGCGGCCTTCAGCAGCGCCTCGTCGACCAGGGAGACGTCCTTGACCTCGGTACGGAGCCGGGTGATGCAGCCCTCGACCTCGACGATGTTGTCGATGCCGCCGAGCCCCTCGACGATCTTCTCAGCCTTGCTGGCCATGTTCGCTCCCTGTCGTCCGTTCGCCATGCGGGAAGTGGTCTACACCATTATGTGGGCGAAGACGTTACACGTCACTTGGAACGATAGATTCCTTCATCGGATCCCTCCGTGCTACAACAGGTCTACACCACATGTGGTTTAGACCATAAAGCGGGCCGTCCCTTCCCCCGAGAGCCCGCCTCACCAGGAGGAATCCGATGAGTACGGCCACCGCCAAGGCGGCGCCCGCCCAGAAGCGGGGTGCCGGCCTGTTCCAGGGACTCCAGAAGGTCGGCCGCAGCCTTCAGCTGCCGATCGCGGTCCTGCCCGCCGCCGGAATCATGGTCCGGCTGGGACAGCCCGATGTGTTCGGCGCCGACGGACTGGGCTGGGACAAGGTCGCCGCCGTGTTCAACAACGCCGGTGGCGCGCTCACCGGCGCCCTTCCGCTGCTGTTCTGCGTCGGCGTGGCCATCGGGTTCGCCAAGAAGTCGGACGGCTCCACCGCGCTGGCCGCCGTGGTCGGGTTCCTGGTCTACAGCAAGGTGCTGGAGGCGTTCCCGGTAGCGGACGCGGTGATCCAGAAGGGCGAGGACATACCGGCCAAGTTCAACGACCCCGGGGTGCTCGGCGGCATCATCATGGGGCTGCTCACCGCGGTGCTGTGGCAGCGGTTCCACCGCACCCGGCTGGTGGACTGGCTCGGCTTCTTCAACGGCCGTCGACTGGTGCCGATCATCATGGCCTTCACCGGTATCGCGGTGGGCGTCTTCTTCGGCCTGGTCTGGGAGCCCATCGGCGACGGCATCAGCAACTTCGGCGAGTGGATGACCGGGCTCGGCTCCGCGGGATCGGCCCTCTTCGGCGCCGTCAACCGCGCCCTGATCCCGATCGGCATGCACCAGTTCGTGAACACCGTGGCCTGGTTCCAGCTCGGCGACTTCACCAACGCGGCCGGTGAGACCGTGCACGGCGACCTCAGCCGCTTCCTGGCCGGTGACCCGAGCGCGGGCATGTTCATGTCCGGCTTCTTCCCGATCATGATGTTCGGCCTGCCGGCCGCCGCCCTGGCCATGGCGCACACCGCCCGCCCCGAGCGCCGCAAGGCCGTGCTCGGCATGATGATCTCGCTGGCGCTGACCTCGTTCGTCACGGGCGTGACCGAGCCGATCGAGTTCTCGTTCATGTTCATCGCCCCGCTGCTCTATGTGATCCACGCGGTGCTGACCGCCCTCTCGATGGCGATCACCTGGGCCCTGGGCGTGCACGCGGGCTTCAACTTCTCCGCGGGGTTCATCGACTACGCGCTGAACTGGAGCCATGCCACCAAACCACTGCTGATCATCCCGGTGGGGCTGGTCTTCGCGGTGGTCTACTACGTGGTCTTCCGCTTCGCGATCACCAAGTTCGACCTGCCCACCCCGGGCCGTGAGCCCGAGGAAGAGGTCGAGGACCTCACCAAGGCGTAGACCGCTGCCGGCCCGGCGCAGAACGCCGGCCCGCGCCCCGCGCGAAGGCCCCGGAACCGAGCCGGTTCCGGGGCCTTCGCGCGGGCGGGGGCCGTGGGCCTAGACCTCGTAGACCGCGCCCGCCTTGGCCAGTTCCACCGGGCCGCCGAAGACCGCCTGGGCGTCGCGCTGGTTGATCTGGGGGTCCGTCCACGGCGGCACATGGGTGAGCACCAGGGCCCCGACCCCCGCCCGCAGCGCGTGCTCGCCCGCCTCGCGGCCGTTGAGGTGCAGCCCCGGGATGTCCTCCTTGCCGTGCGTGAAGGCCGCCTCGCACAGGAAGAGGTCGCCGCCCCGGGCCAGGTCCACCAGGGCCTCACAGGGGCCCGTGTCGCCCGAATAGACCAGCGAGCGGCCGTCGTACTCGATCCGGAAGCCGTACGCCTCCACCGGATGGCAGACGCGCTCGGCGCGGATGGTGAAGGGGCCGATCTCGAAGCTGCCGGGCGTGAGCGTGCGGAAGTCGAAGACCTCGCGCATCGACTTCTCGTCGGGCACGTCGTCGTACGCCTGGACCAACCGCCGCTCGGTGTCCTCGGGGCCGTAGACGGGGATCGCCTCGGCGCGGCCACCGTCGTGCCGGTAATAGCGCGCGACGAAGTATCCGCACATGTCGATGAAGTGATCGGGGTGGAGATGGGACAGCAGCACAGCGTCGAGGTCGTAAAGACCGCAGTGGCGCTGCAACTCGCCAAGGGCGCCATTGCCCATGTCGAGGAGCAGCCGGAAGCCGTCGGCCTCGATGAGGTAGCTCGAGCAGGCCGATTCCGCGGACGGGAACGACCCTGAGCATCCGACGACGGTGAGCTTCATGAAGCAGGAACCTCCTTGAGGGGTCCCCATGCCGAGGGCCATGGGCAGGTGCGGGGGGTCATGCGGTGCCCACGAGCGTAAGGCGCAAAAGCCCAGGCAGCTCCTCCACGGGGCCGCGTTGTGGGCGGAATCACCAGGACGGAGCCGGGTGGTGCCCGGCCCTGCCCCCCGCCCGCCGATTCGGCCCCTACGCCCAGAGCTGGCCGTGCAGCGTCTCGATCGCCTCCTCGGTGGTGGCCGCCGTGTAGACACCGGTGGAGAGGTACTTCCAGCCACCGTCGGCGACGATGAAGACCACATCGGCGCTCTGCCCGGCCGTGACCGCCTTACGGGCGACACCGAGGGCCGCGTGCAGCGCGGCCCCGGTCGAGACGCCCGCGAAGATGCCCTCCTGGGCGAGGAGTTCCCGGGTGCGGGACACCGCGTCCTCGGAACCGACGGAGAAGCGGGTGGTCAGGACGGACTCGTCGTACAGCTCGGGGACGAAGCCCTCGTCGAGGTTGCGGAGTCCGTAGACGACATCGTCGTAGCGCGGTTCGGCGGCGACGATCTGGACGTCCGGCTTGTTCTCGCGCAGGAAGCGGCCGACGCCCATCAGGGTGCCGGTGGTGCCCAGACCGGCGACGAAGTGAGTGATGGAGGGCAGGTCGGCCAGGATCTCGGGGCCGGTGGTGGCGTAGTGGGCACCGGCGTTGTCCGGGTTCCCGTACTGGTACAGCATCACCCAGTCCGGGTGCTGCCCCGACAGCTCCTTGGCCACCCGGACGGCGGTGTTGGAGCCGCCGGCGGCGGGCGAGGAGATGATCTCCGCGCCCCACATGGCGAGCAGCTGGCGCCGCTCCTCGCTGGTGTTCTCCGGCATCACGCAGACGATGCGGTAGCCCTTGAGCTTGGCCGCCATCGCGAGGGAGATCCCGGTGTTGCCGGAGGTGGGCTCGAGGATGGTGCAGCCGGGGGTCAACCGGCCGTCCTTCTCGGCCTGTTCGATC
Source organism: Streptomyces sp. NPDC059455 (assembly GCF_042750115.1). Lineage (NCBI taxonomy): Bacteria > Bacillati > Actinomycetota > Actinomycetes > Kitasatosporales > Streptomycetaceae > Streptomyces > Streptomyces sp. NPDC059455. Next base: position 1,240 of record NZ_JBHYVB010000204.1, on the reverse strand, counting down.
ATATGGAGCGCGGGGCGGTCCTTGACCGAGCCGGTGGGGTTGCGGTCCTCCAGCTTGGCCCAGATCCGTACGTCGGAGGAGGGCGAGAGCCGCGGCAGCCCGACGAGCGGCGTATTGCCGACCGCGGCCAAGGGGCTGTCGTAGCGCATCAGAGCCTTCCGCCGGCGACGGCCGGGAGGATCGTCACATTGTCGCCGTCCGAGAGCTTGGTGGAGATGCCGTCGAGGAAGCGGACGTCCTCGTCGTTCAGATAGACGTTGACGAAACGGCGCAGCTCGCCGCCGTCGACCAGGCGCTCGTGGATCCCGGAGTGCCGGCTCTCCAGGTCGGTGAAGAGCTCGGCGAGCGTGGCCCCGCTGCCCTCGACCGCCTTCTGGCCGTCGGTGTAGGTGCGGAGGATGGTCGGGATGCGGACCTCGATGGCCATGTCTGGGCTCCTGTCGGAGGGCGGGGTGGGTTCCCGGGCCGGGAGCGGCCGGGAGGGCGTCGTCGAAGGGCGTCGGGCGTCTCGGGCGCGCGTTCAGGCGGCCACGGCGCGGCGCGGACACATCGCGCTGGCGAGCCGGCACAGGTCGACGTGGAGCCGCGCCACGAGCAGCATGCCCGGCGTCTTCTCGCTCACGTCATCGAAAACCATGGACTCATCGTATCGATTCCCGAACCGGGCTCGGGTAGGTGATCCCGTGATACGGACGGGTAGCGACCGCGATGCGAGACATAGCGGGGATTCAGCCACCCGGGACGATCTCCACCTCTTCCTCGGTGATCTCGCCGTCCACGATCCGGAAGGACCGGAACTGGAAGGGTCCCTCGTCATTGCCGCATTCGGCCGTGGAGACCAGGACGTAGTGGGCACCGGGCTCATTGGCGTAGGAGATATCGGTGCGGGAGGGGTACGCCTCGGTGGCGGTGTGCGAGTGGTAGATGACCACCGGCTCCTCGTCCCGGTCGTCCATCTCGCGGTAGAGCTTGAGCAGGTCACCCGAGTCGAACTCGTAGAAGGTGGGGGAACGGGCCGCGTTCAGCATCGGGATGAACCGCTCGGGGCGGCCGCTTCCGGCCGGGCCCGCGATCACACCGCATGCCTCGTCGGGGTGGTCGGCGCGGGCGTGCGCGACGATCTTGTCGTGGAGCGCCTGGGTGATGGTCAGCATGGCAGAAGAATAGGAAAAACAATCGGTGCGGCGCGCAGCGCCTCCGTTGAGGGTGGTGGTGGGAGACGGGCGGGCGGGCTCCGGAC